>DISP01000061.1:27210-28962 GCA_002421995.1 Bacteroidales bacterium UBA6207
GATGGAAAATACATCGCCTACTATTCTGATCAAAGTGGTGAATATGAACTCTATCTGCTCGAAAACAAAGCCAATGCAACGGCCAAACAAATCACAGTGAATTCCTCAGCATGGAAATACGAAGCCGAATGGTCGCCCGACAGCCGCTACCTTGTTTACAGCGATCGCACCATGAATCTGTGGCTTGTTGACATTCAAACAGCAAAGCAAACAGCAATTGATCAGGCTGCAATGAACGAAATACGCTCTTACTCTTTCTCTCCCGACAGCGAGTGGATCACCTACAGCAAGGAAACAGCTAACGGACAATCAGCAGTGTGGGTGTATCATATCCCGACTGCCAAAATCACTCAGCTCACCGATGAACAGTTTGATGACTTTTCGCCTGTTTTCAGCAAAGACGGAAAATTCATCTTCTTTGTCTCGAACCGCGATTTTAACCTGGAATTTTCAAGTTTTGAGTTTGACTATCTCTACAACAATGCTTCAAAAATATATGCAATCGCATTGCGAAACGATGGCACAAAACTGAAAACAAGAAAAAACGATATCGAGACAGTTAAAGAAGAAAAAGCTGAAGAACCTAAAAAAGCTGATAAAAGTAAGAAAGATGAAGCACCAAAACCGGCCGAAAAAACTAAAACAATCATTGATGTTGAAGGGATCAATGGCCGCATTGAGGCATTACCACTTTCGGCCGGCAACTACCGCATAATCGCTGCTGTTGACGGAGGACTCCTCTATGGAGCTGACGGAAAAATCATGCGCTACAACATTGGCGATGAAAAAACAGAAGAAATCATGGAGCGCACCTTCAATGCCGTTCCAACAGCCGATGGAAAAATGATGCTCTATCGCTCAGGGAGCGACTATGGCATTACCAAAATAGCACCGGGCCAAAAGCCGGGATCAGGAAAACTCAATCTCGACCAGCTCGAAATGAAAATATTTCCACAAAAAGAGTGGAATCAAATCTATACTGACGCATGGCGCATCTTTCGCGATTATTTCTATGTGAGCAATCTGCATGGTGTTGATTGGAAAGGCATTAAAGAAAACTACAGCACATTGCTGCCCGCCGTTGGAAGTCGTTTCGACCTGGATTATGTGCTCAATGAAATTGTTTCGGAAACCAATACCGGCCATTCTTATGTGGATTGGGGCGATATTCCGCGCGTTAAACGCATCAACTCAGGTTTGCTGGGCGCCGAACTCGAATCCGATGCCAAAGCAGGTCGCTACCGCATTATGAAAATCTACAAAGGCGAGAACTGGAACCCCGAACGTCGCTCGCCCCTCACCGAGGCCGGTGTGAAAGTTGCCGAAGGAGATTACCTGTTGCGCATCAACGGAAAAGAAGTCACAACCAGCGAAAACCCCTATCAATTGCTCGAAAACTTGGCAAACCGCGAGATTGAAATCAGCGTCAGCAGCAAAGCCGATGGCAGCGATGCAAAAACGTCTTTCATCACTACCATTGACAGCGAGCTCGAGCTCAAATACTACAATTGGGTGATAGAACGCAGAGAAATGGTTGACAAGCTCTCCGGTGGAAAAATCGGTTATATCCACGTTCCAAACACCGCCTTTGAAGGCAACCGCGAACTCTTCAGAGGCATGTATGCATACCATGACAAAGAAGCCCTCATCATTGACGATCGCTACAACGGAGGAGGTTTTATTCCGGATAATATGGCCAACCTGCTCGATCGGCGGACCCTCACCTACTGGCACCGAAACGGAATGACATTG
>DISP01000182.1:0-12584 GCA_002421995.1 Bacteroidales bacterium UBA6207
TCACACAATCCAGAAACATCAAAACCACTTATCCTGGTTTGAACCGCAGCGAATTTGATGGTATTGTTAAAGCACCATTGTTCCCATCGGCTTATGCAATCTTTAAAAAGGGCAACTTTGCTGCTTCATTCGCTTTCAACCCCATCGGTGGTGGTGGTGGCGCCCTTTTCGAAGATGGTCTTCCGTCTTTTGAAATGCAGGTTGCCGGAATTCCGGGTCTTCTCAACGCAAGTGGTATTCCAACAACACAATACAGCTACGAAACAGAGTTTGAAGGAAAATCTGTATATTATGGTATGCAACTTGCTGCAAGCTACAAAATCAACGATATGATTTCTGTTGCTTTGGGTTTGCGTTATGTGAGCATGAGCAACAGCTATGTTGGCTATCTGAAAAATATTCAGATCAATCCTAACTTCCCGGGCGCAGGTTTCACAGGCACGATGGTGGGTGCACCACAGTTCTTTACAACTATGTCGGGCTATCTTGGAACTGTTAGCCAACAACTTGGTGCAACAGGAACTTCTTTGCAACCCATTATTGACGGTGGCGGCGGACAGGTGCCTCTCGCTAACGGAACAATGGCCGGCCTCACTGCTACTCAGGTGGCTACCTTGCAGGGAACAATTCAGGCACTTGGTGGTGATCCTACAAATATGACAATCGCCCAGGTTCAGGGATTTTTTGCCGGTGCTTCTGCTCAATATGCAGGTCAATCTGCTGCTATGACACAGTATGCCGGTGCCACAGCTGACAAAGAAGTTGATGCAAGCCAGTCAGGATCGGGAATCGTCCCAATCATCGGTTTGAACCTTCATTTCGAAAAACTGAACGTCGGTATCAAATATGAGCACAAAGCCAGCGTGAAAGTAAAGAACAGCACAAAGGTTGACGATGTTGGCATGTTCCCTGACGGAGCTGAAGTGCCAAGCGATATGCCTGCTATGCTTTCGGTAGGTGCTGCTTTTGATGCTACTAAAAAGCTGAAGGTAAGCGGTGGTTTCCATATGTATTTCGACAAAGGTGCTGAATATGGCAAAATGATTGACGGTGCTTATGTGAAGAACGACAAGGTGATGGATAAAAACTATATGGAGTATGCACTCGGTCTTGAGTATGCACTCACCGACAAATTCCTTGTTAGTGCCGGTTATCTTGCTACACGCACAGGTGTCATGGAAATCTATCAGAGCGATCTTTCACACAGCCTAAACACCAACAGCTTTGGCGGTGGTGTTGAATACAAACTCACCGAGAAGTTTGCAATCAACCTTGGTGTGATGAACACTGCTTATACAGAAGGCAAACGCGACTTTGCTGCTGTTGCTCCGGTTCCGGCTTATACCGAAACTTACAACCGTCATGCATTTACAGCTGCTGTTGGAGTTGATATTAGCTTCTAAGCAACAACTTAACATAGAAAAGCCGGGCAAATTGTCCGGCTTTTTTGTTGTATTTATCCTCGGTTTACTTCAACTCAAAGGCCACGAATTCAAATTTTTCAAGGAGTGGCAACAGCACACTTGCATTGATTTTTCCGGCCCCTGAACGCAATGTGGTGATAAGTTTCAGCTCGTTGTCAATGAATTGAACACTGTAAGCATGCTTGCCGCCAAGATGTGACTTAAAGAGCGCGATCAGTTCATTTAATTCTGTTTCTTCGAGTTCATCAACAGTGATTTTAAAAACGACAGCCTTCCCGGATTGTTCCAGCACCCTGTCGAGCAGCTGGATGTCGGCTACTTTCAGTTCCATCATTTCCTTGTTGCGAAACGAAGGTTGCACAATGGCATGAATAAGTACAAATGTCCCGGGATCTAGCAGATGCTTCACTTTCAGATAGGTCTCGCTAAAGAGCGTTAGTTCCATCGAAGCGTTGTGGTCTTCCACCTTGAATCTGCCGTAGGCATTGCCCTGCTGACTCATAAGATGCTCAGCGGCAGTGACCTGAGCTGCAAAGCTTAGCTTATAACCCTGCATCTCCTGCATCCCGTTTTGAATATACTGAATGTTGGCATTCGTAAAAAACCGGATAGGTATTTTGTAGGTGTCCATTGGGTGGGAGCTGATATAAAAGCCGATCGAATCGAGCTCTTCCTGCAGCTCTTTCATCTTCGACCAGCGCTCACACTGCGGAAAGGCGGGTTCGGAAACTTCAATTTCCATTGCTTCGCCAAAAAGATTGATCTGTGTTGAGTTTTTTGCCTCTTGTGCCTGTCCGGCATAGCGTATCATCTTTTCCAGAAAGGTCTGGTTTTCATTATTTTCCTTGAAGAAAAACTGCGCACGATGTATTCCTTCGAATGAGTCAAAAGCACCGGAAGTGGCAAGGGCTTCCACCGTTCGCTTGTTGATGCTGCGAAGATTGCTGCGGACGAGAAAGTCAAATACCGACTTGTACTTCCCCCCCGAAATGCGTTCTTCGAGAATGCTGCCTGCCGCAGCCTCGCCCATGTTTTTTATGGCGCCCAGACCAAAGCGGATTTCTCCTTTTTCGTTTACGGTAAATTTGTATTGCGACTCGTTTACATCTGGTCCTAATACATTCACATTCATTCGTTTGCACTCTTCCATGAAGAAGGTCACCTGTTTGATGTCGCCAATGTTATTGCTCAAAACTGCGGCCATGTACTCGGCCGGATAATTGGCTTTGAGATAGGCGGTCTGGAAAGCAACAAAAGCATAACAGGTTGAGTGTGATTTGTTGAAGGCGTAGTTGGCAAACGCGATCCAGTCGTTCCAGATTTTTTTCAGGATGTCTTCGGCATGGCCGTTTGATACGCCCCCGCTGATGAAGTCGGCATGAAGTTTTTGCAGCAGGTTGAGGTCTTTCTTTCCCATCGCCTTGCGCAAGGTGTCGGCCTGGCCGCGGGTGAAGTTGGCCAATCGTTGCGAAAGCAGCATCACCTGTTCCTGATACACGGTGATGCCGTAGGTTTCTTCAAGAATCTCATTCATAGCCTCAAGGTCGTAGGTGATAGGTTCGAGGCCGTGTTTTCTTTTGATGTAGTTGGGAATATATGCCATCGGACCCGGGCGGTAGAGGGCATTCATTGCAATAAGGTCGCTGAAGGCTGTAGGTTTGAGATCACGCAGGTGTTTTTGCATTCCGGGACTTTCATATTGGAACACGCCCACTGTTTCACCTCCCTGGAAAAGCTCATAGGTTTTTGGGTCGTCTAAGGGGATCTTATCCGGATCAATGTTGATTTTATGCCGTTGCCTGATGATTTCGATGGTGTCGCGGATGAGCGAGAGGGTTTTCAAGCCCAGGAAGTCCACCTTTAAAAGGCCGGCCGATTCGGCTACAGCATTGTCGAATTGTGTGGCCCAAAGGTTTGATTCCTTGCTCAGTGTCACCGGCACGAGCTCACGGAGGTCGGTAGGAGTGATGACGAAACCGCAGGCATGAATACCGGTGTTGCGCACCAAACCTTCGATAGCGATGGTGTTTTTTAGGATCGCACCTTCTGTGCTGTTTTCTTCGATACGCTTTTTAAGGGCTTCGCCGGCTTCTATCTGCTCGGGGCGGTATTTGCCTTTGAGTTTCTCATCAGAAAGGCTCAGAAAATCACCCAGCTTCACGTTTCCGGTCGAAGCGGCCAGCTTGTTCACCTGGCTCAGGTCGGTATCAAGTGCCCGTCCTATATCACGAATGGCCGATTTTGTTCCCAGTGTACCATATGTAATGATTTGAGCTACTTTGTTTTGGCCATATTTGTTGGTTACATATTCGATCACCTTTGCACGGCCTTCATCGTCAAAGTCAATGTCAATATCGGGCATGGAGATACGCTCAGGATTGAGGAAGCGCTCAAACAGCAATCCGTATTTCAAGGGGTCAACATTGGTGATGCCTATAGCATAGGCTACCAGCGAGCCGGCAGCTGAGCCACGTCCCGGCCCAACCCAAACGCCCATTTTGCGTGCCGAGGCAATGAGGTCCTGCACAATAAGGAAATAGCCGGGATAGCCGGTTTTGCGAATTGTAAGAAGTTCAAAATCCAGGCGTTCCTCAATCTCGGCAGTGATAGTCCCATAGCGGTTTTTGGCTCCCTCAAAAGCCAGATGACGCAGGTAGTTGTTCTCGCCGCGTTTGCCATGATCTTCGGCATCGAGCGGGTCTTCAAACATTTCGGGAATCTTAAACTCAGGTAACAAAACATCCCGTTTCAGGTTAAAACTTTCCACCTTGTCAATGATCTCGCCTATTGTTTCGATGGCCTCGGGCAGGTCGGCAAAAAGCCGAAGCATTTCTTCTTCGGTTTTGAAGTAGTATTCATTGTTTGGGAAGCCGAAACGGTGTCCGTAGCCACGCCCGATGGGTTCGTGTTTTTTTGCATTGTCCTTTATGCAGATCAGCAAATCGTGGGCTTCGGCATCGCCTTTTTCGAGATAATGCACGTTGTTGGCAGCAAAATACCTGATTTGGTGTTTGTTGGCCATTTTTAGCAGGAAGCTGTTCAAAAAATCCTCTTCTTCCAGCCCGTGGCGGTTCAGTTCGATGTAAAAATCTTCACCAAACTGCTCCTTCCACCAAAGCAAAGCCTCTTCGGCCTGTTGCTCACCCACATTGAGCAGGAGCGAGGGTACCTCGCCCGACAGACCTCCCGTGGTCACAATCAGCCCTTCTTTGTGCTTGGTTACTAATTCTTTATCAACGCGGGCCACATAATAAAATCCTTCGGTGAATGAAACCGAGCTGAGCATTGAAAGGTTTTGGTAGCCTTTCTTGTTTTTAGCAATGAAAGGGACTAAAAAGCCATTGTCTTTATTGGTTTTGTCGGTGTGGTTGCGGCAGATATAAATCTCGCAGCCTAACACTGCTTTGATTTTCTGCGCTTCGGCTTTATCTCCTGCCGCCACAGCTTTGTCTTCGTTGTTGTTGTGGTCGTTTACTTTGGCAATAAACTGAAAAGCTGCCATGAGATTGCTCGTATCTGTCAGCCCGATAGCCGGCATTTTTTCTTTCACGGCCCTTTTGACAAGGTCAGGAATGTCAATCGTAGAGTTGAGGATGGTGTAGGTGCTGTGGGTGCGCAAATGCGCGAAACGATGGTCATGCGCTGCTGCAACGTCTTTTTTATTGCCATCACTTTCAGCTTCACCAATCGTTGTTTCAGAAGCTTTGTTTGATTGTATTGCAAGCCCGATGGCTTTCACCGGCCCGGGGTTGGCGTTTCTGAAACGGAGATAGAAATCGTTTGTCAGCGCGAGATCGTCGTTTCCAAAAATGCCTTGCCTGATGAGTTCAAGAAAGCTGCGTGTGGTGGCTTCCACGTCGGCAGAGGCATTGTGAGCATCCCCAAAACCTTCGCTGAACAGCGTCCGGTGAAGCTCTTCAAGTGTTGGAAGCTTGAAGCGTCCTCCTTTTCCGCCCGGAAGCTGACAAAAAGTGGCAGTAGTTTCACTGCATGTGTCTAACTGTGCTTTTTCAAAAAGGGGTGTTGGCAATGCTTTACGCAGGTATTCTACACCAAGAATATTTCTGTCGAAATCAAGGTTGTGGCCAACGATATAGCTTGCTTTTTCAAGAGATTGATTGAATTTTTCAAGAATAACTTCTAAATCCTCACCATTTTGAAGGGCAAAATCGGTAGTGATTCCGTGTACTTTGGCAGCATTGAAAGGGATTGTGAAACCCTCGGGCCGTATGATGTGGTTGGCCACTTCGATGAGCTCGCCCTCAGCACCATGCAATTGCCAGGCCAACTGAACCACCCTGGGCCAATTGTCAAAATCAGTTAAAGGAGCGTTTTTGTCGCGTGGAAGGCCGGTGGTTTCAGTATCGAAAATTAAAAACATAATATATCAGTTAAGTTGCTGCAAAAGAACAGCTTAGTATTTATCGTCCCAAGATTACAAAGGTATTCAAAATCGTTTAGAACCCAAACAGCAAGCTAATTTTGTCAGCAATACGAATGGAATTGATTAACAGCTTTTTTATCAAACGGTTGAAGCGCTATTTTTTTGCGATAATGAGCCAATAATCGAAAATGGCTTCCCGTTTGAGTCGTTTGGTGTGCAGCAAGCTAAGCTTTTCGTTTTCGAGCATCAGGAGGTATTTATTCAGCCGGTGCTGATGCGGATGCAGCACATCGCCGGGCAGGTACTGAAAGATTTTTTCGAGCAGGGAATGCCTGTGCGCATCAACACTCATCACCAGAATGCCACCTTTCTTTAGGGCTGATGAAAGTTTTGCCACTACCGTTTCAGGTGATTTTACGTGGTTGATCACATTCAGACAATACACCTGATCAAAGTCCGGTGTAGCTTCAAAAGACTCAAGCGGGCTGGCCAAAAATGAAACGTGTGAATAGTCATCCGGCTCAAAATGAGGTATATGCAGCTGGTAGGCTTCCAGCAAGGGGTCAACGGCCACAACTTTCTGCTGATCGAGGACAGTAAATAAACCTGCCGGACCACAGCCGGCATCAAGCACTTTGATGCCCGGCGTCAGTGGAGCAAATTCTTGGGTTTGCAGCAGAAAATCGTTCCAATAGTTTTTCTTCCAGGCATAGTAAGCTGCTTTGTCCCTGTGTGTGAGGTACTTCTTCCACCAGCGCAGCTCTAAATGTTGTGCCAGCTTCCACTTCAAAGCATCTATCTTTCGTTTCACGTATCAGCGTTTGAAAGCGCGTTCATAGGTTTCGATCCACTGTTGCGGACTGATCTTTTCAAGCAGTTCGGCAATGAGGTCAAACGGAATTTTTTCAGGATTTTTAAACCTGATACAACTTTTTCCCATATCGGGTTTGGTTTTGCTAACGCCGGCCCAGCGCGACAAAAACCACTCCATCAGTTCAGCGTCGGCATACAATCCCATATGGTACAGAGCAATAAAATTTTTCTGCGAAGCAACGCTCACAAATGGCAGTGCTTGCTTTGGATCGCAATGATAGCCTGCGGGATATAAGCTGTGTGGAACCACAAAAGTGGGCATTTTGTATGAAATATTTTCCTCAAATCCCTTGGGCAGGTGATTGCGCATCAGATCAATCAGTTGAGAAACAGCTTTTTTCCGGTCTTCGGGTATCGCATCAAGGTATGCTTCAATGGTATTTACATCGTAATTCATCAGCTTTGCTTTTTTTTTGAGGTTTGCATTTTTACTTCAATATACTGCAGTATTTTGGCTAAACGCTTTTCTTTTGTTTCCATCACAAAAAAAAGGAAAAAGAACGTAAGCGGCGTCTATTTCGCCTGATTGCTGCAAAATGGCATCAAAACAATAGGTGGGGTCAAGACGGACTGGCTTGCTTGTTGTGACAGTCTATTTGTTTACGACCATTTTTCGCACAAGCTGTTGGCTGTTGTTGCTGATAATGATTGAATAAACTCCTGATGACCAATTGTTTTCTGTGTTCAAATACAGCAAGGCCTCCCACTTACCTTCAAAAACCCGTCGGCCTCCGGCATTCAGCACCTGCACCCTGTCAAAAGCTTCTTCACCATGGGTTTGTATGCTAAATGCACCGCTGCTTGGGTTCGGGACGATGCTTACAGTTGTTTCTTTTTTTGTTTCGGGGCTGCCAACAAAGCGCGAAACCACAATGTTGTCAATCAGCAACGGATTGCCATAAAATGACACAGTCTCGAAGGCGATTCTAACCTTGCTTTGTCCGGCCCAGGGTGTAAGGTCGAAGGTGTTGCAGGGTGCTCCCCAGCCTTGTCCGCACCAGTCTGTGGCCGTTTCGGGCCAAAAGGTCTCGGTAGTGGGCTGGTGTGTGGCAAAGTTTCCTGATCCGTTTTCGCCAAATGCTGCCAGTCTTTGCCAGTTGGCGCCACAATCGGCAGAAATTAGAACGATCAGCGAATCCGAAACCTGTGTGAAGCTGCTGTTTTGGGCATATGCATGGTCGAAGCTAAGGTAGGCGCTGCTTGTTGTGCTGAGATCGAATGGCATTGAAACGAGCCTGTCGCGCTGGTTGATGTTATAGTAGGTGCGGAAGTTGATCCCGGCCGCAAAATCGCCTCCATTTCCTGATGCCGGCAACACGCTCCAGCTTACGTTGTTATCCGGGTTTTCAACTTTCCATGAACCTGTGCTGAGTTTTGTGCTTTCGAAGCCATCGGCATAATATCCATCGCGGCTGCCGATGTGGATGAGGTTTGTCTCGGTATCGGAATTTGTTCCAAAGCTGTTTCCCACGCTCAGGCTGACAGAGTAATCACCTTCGGCATTGAATTGAACCACAGGGTTTTTAGAGCCGGCATTTGTGCCCGAAACAAAAGTAACAGTGTTGGGCGAAAAACTCCATTGCCAGCTGTTGGGTAGTCCTGTTGACGCGTCGCTGAAGCTGACAGCATCACCTGCGCAAGCCACATATACGCCGGGTTGAATTTGCGCCTGCACCTGTCCCGGGAAGTCAACCTTGAAACTCATCGTCTCTCCAATGGCACTTATTTCGGAAATGTAAACACCACCGGGATTACCATTTTGCAGATAAGCATTTGGGTTGGTGAGGTCGTCGAAAGAGGTGCGTCCATAGTTGGCGCCAAAAACAGCTTCGTTGAGGCTTCCACTATTGGTGTTGGTTCCGTTCGGACGGAAAAGATAGACTTCGTCCGGAGGCCCGCCTGCATTGCCGTTCCCGGCAGCAGGATTGATACGGTAGATCAACAGCCCTGATTTGGTGAGTGTACCGTCAAATGTGCCTTGCTTTTTACGGTATTCAATCACAAAATACTCTGATGCAGAATTCTGGGAATGAATCCTGTATGCGTTGTTTTCGCTGCTCTGAAGCGGGTTCAGGGTGTAGGTGCCGCTTTCTGTAATCCAGGGAATGTTTTCAATCCAGCCGCCATATTTCATCTTCATGAAGGCCCCCATGTATTGTGGCGGATTGTTGTTGGAGGCCATGATGTCCCAGGGTCCGACAGGATCAATGTTCGTGTTTTCGTAACGGTAGAGGTCGGGAGCACTCAGGCTGTGATACATTTCATGGCAAAGCACGCCAACGCCGCTGCTGTTGAGGCTTGTTTCGAGCTGAAAGTTGAAGTCGTAAACACGCTTGCTGTTGATATAAACATTCTGGGTGTAAAGGCTCCAACGGTGTGGCCAAAGCAATGTTGACCAGGCTGTTGGCCCTCCTCTTACGATGAAAACCACATTGTCAACATTGCCATCATTGTTGTAGTCGAGGCTTATGTTTGCAGGCACAGGCGAATTTAGGTTTATATACGTCACAGCATTGGCCAGCAGGGTGTGTTCGCGGCTGGTGCGTTGGCTGTCGCCCTGATAGCCTGTCGGATTGGTCACAGCATTGTAGGGCATATAATAACTGCGCGGGTAACTATCCTGATAGGAGCGGATAAACGCATCCGGTGTTGCAGGATAAAAGGTCGAGGGCAGGAATAGCTGCCCGTAAGACACTTCCTGAAAATAATTGTACATCGAACTGGCGTTGGAAGCCGTAGCATTGAAACGGTTGTAATTGACAATGGTATCTGTTTCAAATTCCTCCTGATCGCTGAAACGGATGTAGATGACAAGGTTGTTTAATGTTCCACCTGCTTTTGTACTGCGACTTTCGGGCTCGGCAAAACGCATTTCCTTTTCCATGAAACTGCGGCGTGCTTTCATTTTGTCAACGCCAATGCTGATCCCTGGCTCAAGGCCGATGTTTCGCGGATTACCAAAACCAACCCTGAGACTACCTGGCACGAGTTCGTCATCAATCAATTGAGCGTAATAATAATAGCCATCGGTCTCACTTTGAACAATGGTGAAATTTTCAGCATCGTGCAGGCGGCTGTAAAACTCATCACCTGTTGCAAAGCAATTCAAACTACTGCCATCAGGCAATGACACTGTTACCGGTTCATTTGTGAGCCACGCAGCCTTAAGTTGTATAGCAACTAAGATGCTGATAGCCATAATACTGTATGAAAGAAAAGTGGAAAATTTCATGCTATTTCTCATGTGTTTAAAGATGTACTTCGCAAAAATAAGTGTTTTGACGGATTTATTACTGAAATGGTTTAGATTTTGGGCTTCAGATTGCTTTATGATCAAAAAATGATCAAAATGATGAATTACATTACCGGTGAACCAGCTATTATTTTTGTCTGATTTTTTTTGTTTTAGAATTTGGTGAAGCAGAATTTTTAACCTTTACGAATGAAAACATTGCGTTTTTTTAATCATTAAACTTAGAACCCGTAAGAATGCAATGAAAAGTGTAACTTTGATCCCAAAATTGGACAAACATGAAGAAAATTACCATTTTGGCTATTTGCCTTGCTCTTTTCCCATTGTTGATTCAGGCTCAACTTAGCGGAACCCGACTTGTACCTTCGGCAAATTATCCTGATATTCAAGCAGTTGTTGACTCATTAAATACCTATGGCAGTGCCGGAAACGGTATCGTTTTTCACCTCGCAGGTGGTAGTGTGTTTCAATCACAGCCGCTCACAATCACTGCCTCAGGATCAGAGACAGCTCCGGTTAGCATTGCTTGGGATGGAACTTCAACCATGCCTGTAATCGAGTTCAGTGCCACAGCAGCAGCCAACGAAGCCGGATTTCTCTTCCAGGGTAGCGATTATTTCACCCTTGATGGGTTGAAGATCACCAATCCTGACGGAAATCTTGACTATGGTATCTGGATCAGCAACCAGTCGGCAACCAACGGGGCCCATCACAATCTGGTGAAGAATTGTGTGATCACCCTCAACAAGCTCAATCCTGTGCAAACGGTGGGAGTTTTTGTGGCACCGGCCACTGTAGCCACATCGCTTGATGGCAACAACAATTACAACCGTTTTCATAATAACATCCTTCAAAACATGACGATGGGCTATAGTTTTGATGGCGCTAACAGCAATACCACGCTGATGAGTGTTGGAAACGAGGTGGCCTCGGTGGATGGCGGCGAAAGCATTGTTGAAGATCTTGTTATGGCTGGTGTGTTGCTTGACGATCAGAATGGATTTACGCTGACCGGAACAACGATCAGAAACATCGTCCGCATCGGAACGGGAACCACTGCCCCCGCCGGGATCTCGACCACAAGCGGCAACCCATCCGCAACACTCACCAACCCGTACATTATCACAAACAATAAGATTTATTATTTAAGTAGTTCGTTTACAAGTATTTTCGGTGTTTACCTCAGCGGACGTAAAGCTACCTACCACCTTGCCGGAAACTTAGTTTACGGCGTGAGTGCGAGTGGGGGAGGTGGAAACACTGCAGATGGTATCGCTGTGATTGGAACAGATATTATCTCCTATATTTATAACAATATGGTGGCCGATATTGCAGCACCTGCCTCTGCTGTCAGTGGCAATGCTGCCACACGCGGCATCAATGTACGCACCTACCTCGAAGCTTATGTGTATCATAACACAGTTTTTCTTGAGTATGATGCAACCAACCTCTCGCATCAGTCGGCAGCATTTATCATCTACAACAATTCCGATCCCATTGAGATGCGTAACAATATCTTTGTAAACAAAACACATTTCCCGGAAGGAGCAACCGGCATCGGTGCAGCATTTTATAAGCGTACACCTGCCCTGACAAATGTATTGCCGGCCACCAACAACAATATTTATTATGCCGGGGAGCCATCGGCAAACAATGTGATTTTTTATGGTCATAATTCGTCTGCGCCTGCCATTGACCAAACGCTTGAAGCTTATATGCTGCGGGCTGCAACCTTTGATCAGCAATCCTTCACCGAGGATGTCCCATTTCTAAGTGAAATTGACCTGCATGTTTCGCCAACTGCCAACACCCTTGTCAGAGGCAATGCCCTTCCGGTGCTTAGCCCGATAGCCGTCAACCTCGATTACGACGGACAAGCCCGTGATGCATCAAATCCTGACATAGGTGCCGATGAGCTTGCGAACCCTTTCCCAAGCACGGGTCAAACTCCCATTCCTGCCGATGGCAGCACAAATGTGGCAGTCAGTCTTACTGCGCTCCAATGGACCTATGTCTCTGATCCAATGTATGTTGATCCTGTTGTCTTCAAGGTCTATCTGCACAACACCCCTGATTTTACGGGTGTCGAACCTCTTGCAATCGTTCCGTTTAGCACAGGACAGTCCTTATACGAGGCACCGCTAAGCACACTTTCTTATGAAACAACTTATTACTGGAAAGTTGTACCATCGCTTGATGCACAAAACGGTCCGGATGCGCAGGGGGTTCAAACCTGGCATTTTTCAACAGCGATGTTTGTATTTCCTTATCCGAATGTTGCAGCCAATCCAAATCCGGCAACAGGAGCTGTGGTGCCTGTCACACTTCCGGCGCTCCAATGGGATTTTGTGCCATTACCCAACTACACCGCACCGGCAGGTTTTAAAGTGTATCTTTCTGTAAATGAAACTCCCGGAACAGCCGACCTCATCGGGTGGATTCCTTACGTCAGCGGACAATCAAGTTATCAGGCAAGTTTAACAGCAGTTACACTGAACTATGAAACCAATTATCATTGGAAAGTTGTGCCCGCTGTGAGTGAAGTTTCCGGCCCTGATGCTGTGGGCGTCGAAGTTTGGTCGTTTTCAACAGCTATTTATGTTTATCCATATCCCAATCCGGCCGGCAATCCTGTTCCGGCGAGCGGAGC
>DISP01000182.1:12623-15051 GCA_002421995.1 Bacteroidales bacterium UBA6207
TGTTAATGGTCAATCGAACTATCAGGCATCGTTATCGTCTTTTATTCCGGACTACAATACCACCTACCACTGGAAAGTTGTTCCTTCGGTGAGTGAAACCGCCGGACCTGATGCCCAAGCCGTGGTGGTTTGGTCGTTTACAACAGCATTGAACGAGCATCCATCGCCTGCTGTCGGTCCAAATCCCGGTGTTGGCGGAGTGATCAGGCTGGGTAATGCGCTTGCTGTACATTTTGGATGGGAATTCATACCCGATCCCGACCATGTTTTACCGGTTGCTTTCAAGGTTTTTGCTGCCGCTGACACCAATTCGGCCTATTGGACAACTGCTGTGGGTATCGTTAACTTTGAGGCCGGAATAACAAGCTACAGCCTCGACTTGCTCGACAGCCCGAATTTCGATTATACCTTCATTGTGCCAAACTATTGGAAAGTTGTGCCAACCACCGCGCTGCCTGCCGGTTTAGATGCACTCAACGTCCAAACCTGGAATTTTCATTTTGATGAATACCTTGGTGTTGGCGACAACAGCATGCCTCATTCTTTCATCAGCCCGAATCCGGCCAACGGGCATGTTTCTGTAAACCTGCCCCAGGATGGTAAATGTACGATCAGGTTGCTGAATGCAAACGGAAAAGAATTGCAAACCTACTCCACAAACGAAAGAATTCAGTTAATTGACCTGAAAGATCGGCGCAATGGTATTTACTATCTGCGTGTTGAAAATGGAAAATCTATCGAGACGCATAAACTTATTATTTCGAGATAGAAATCTTCGGAATCCTTCGAAAAGCGTGCCGCTACCGCACGCTTTTTTTTATCTTTTCTGATACGTTTTATATCCTTGATGCGGCGATTAGCCGTACCTTCGTCGAATAATTTCTTTACAAATGAAATGTTTTTTCAAACCATTCTGTTGCACAGTACTTCGCATTTTTGTCCTCATTTTTGTTTTTTTATTCAGTTCGCGCCAAAGCTTTTCGCAAACCTATGATACCATTTCAAACTGGGATGGCATCACCCAGGATTGGTATTTCTCTGCCGGAAGCGGAATGGTGGTTTTTAATCCTGCTCCGGATGCAGTAAACAGCTCGGCACGCTGCCTGAAAGTTGTTACAACAAGCTGGCAATGGGACCATTTTAGTTATGTTTTACCCGAACCTGTCAACTTTGATGCCTGGCCGCGATATAAACTTAAGGTGCTTGCTCCATCGAGTGGAGGCAGTGTGACGATGAAATTCGAAAACGAAAACAACACCTATTTCCATGAGATCACTGCCACACCAAGCCCGGGGCAATGGTCGGAGTTAAGTTTCGATTTCTCAGGTCTCAATTATGACAACCTGACGCGTATGGTTATCTTTTATGATTTCCAGGGATCAACAGCCTTCAAAAACTGGTATTTCGACGATATCGTGAGAGAAATACCCCAGTTTCCCAGCCTGTCGAGCAACCTGCCTATTGTTGTCATCAACACCTTTAATGTGGCTGTGCCAGACGAACCAAAGATTGATGCAGTGATGGGTATCATTGACAACGGCCCCGGTCAGACAAACCACTCCACCGACCCTTTCAATAATTACAATGGAAATATTGGCATCGAAACACGCGGGCAATCAACACAGATGTTTCCCAAAAAAAGCTATGCACTCGAAACACGCGACAACCAGGGCGAAAACCTTGATGTTTCCTTGCTTGGTTTTCCTGAAGAAAACGATTGGATATTGTATGCTCCATATACCGATAAATCACTGATGCGTAATGTGATAACATTTGAGCTTACCCGCCGGACAGGTCATTATGTCACCCGGACAAAATACTGCGAACTCATCCTCAACAACGATTACAAGGGCATCTATGTGCTTGAAGAAAAAATAAAAAAAGACGAAAACAGGGTGGATATCGCTACATTAAAACCCGATGAAATCAGCGGAAACGATCTTACCGGCGGATATATACTTCGGGTTGACAAACGCGATTCCGATTTTGCATTTGGTATTGACGGTTGGCAATCGAACCCGGTGCCGGCATACCCCGGCGCAATGGACATCATTTTTCAGTACTATTATCCCGAACCTGACGAAATTGTGGCCGAACAACGCAACTATATCAAAGACTACGTTACCTTGGCTGAAAACACCCTTACTTCGCAGGATTTTAAAAATCCCGAAACCGGCTATCAACAATATTTCGATGTAGCCAGCTTCATTGATTTCATGCTGATTTGCGAAATATCGAAAGAAGTGGACAAATACCGCTATTCTACCTATTTTTTCAAGAAAAAGAACAGCGATGGTGGCAAGCTTCATGCCGGTCCGGCCTGGGACTTCAACCTTGGTTATGGAAATGTTGACTATTGGCCTCCCGGAAACGCTGTGAGTGGCTGGCTCTACGAAATGGTTGAACCTTATGAGTGGAGTATCATGTT
>DISP01000134.1 GCA_002421995.1 Bacteroidales bacterium UBA6207
CAAACAAACGATGCCTGACTATCATTTACTTGACGAAAATTCGAAATATTTTGTAAACTACGACCTTGGTTTTTACCTTTCGCCTTTTGTTCAAATTATTGACAATGAATTTATTAAATTGGATGTTGCATGTGATTTGGGAGTATCGGCTTTTATGAAGTATGAGACAGATTTCGTGTTGAAGAAGAAATTGTCGAACGAAAAGATGCGTTACCAGTATAACACATTGTCGGTTTATCAACCTTTTATTCAACCCAGATTGGATATCAAAATAAAGGCGTTTGAATTAAAAAAAGCAAGTTTGGGCTTTTTGTTTAATACGCAATACTACTATGCCAACAGGAGCATCAATTATTCCCGGAGCATCCAAAGATGGACTGCTGAAAACGAAATCGCCGAAAAGATTGAACCTTCAAAACACTTATTCACAAAGTTTAGTCTGAACCTGGGGATGTTTGTTCGTTGGTAGGTTTCAGGGGTTTCGTAAATGTGGTTGAATGCCTGTTAGACGCCTTCACTTCAAAGCATACTTTTTTATAATCTGCATCCATTATTTGCTCAAAAAAACCGTCAAAAAACACAGATCACTGCCAGGCTCATGCACGCGCACGATTTATGCGCCTCCTGCCATTTATGAACCTGCTTTCTGCTGAAGCTCGCGTGCATGTACAAGAAACTCAGGCACAGTCATTTCTTTCAGGTAGATCAGTCCGTGTGTGGCCCGAATCAGCGGACTTGCATGATTGTAAAAGAAATCTTTACCAAGCAGAAGTTGTATTTGCCTCATTTGTTCCACCCAAATCTTTTGTGTCAGGTCGCAAAACATTCCGTTGAGCTCATAGCTCGGAAATGGCGCTTCAACCTGACTCAGGTAACAATCCTGAAATGACTGGCGCAACACAGCAAGCGCATTCATGCTCACCGGCACAATCATATTCACATCTGCCGGATGAAAACGATACCACACATTTCGGTAGCCCCAAATTCTCAAGCCTGTCAAATCTCTTGATTCACCAAGAATACGCAACGATTCCGCAATCGCCTGAAGCACTTTGTAATGCGTATCGGGTCCACTACCCTCAGGATCCATTGCGAGGCTGATAACAGTCGGGTTCACTTTTTTGATGAGTTCGATCACCGGCTCAACATCGCGTTGTATTTCAGGTTGTTCGGTGAAAATGTCGCCTGTGTAAAATCCCAGCCGCAAGTGGTGAATATGGTCTAATTTTACACCGAAATGTGCCCAAACCAGTTCCTCTTCAAATTCCCTGATCATGCCTTTGAGTTGTTGCACATCAGGCGAATTTTTTTCGCCATCATAGCTTGTTTTCAAACCTTCAATCAGCTCATCAATTTTTGCTTTTAAGGTTGCAATGGAGTTGATGCCATAAAGCTGAACCAGGATTCTTACAATACGATGGCTGATTCCTCTGCGCATTTGTACTTTGTCTCTGGCAGCCACTTTATCAAGGTAATGATGCACATCTTTGAACCATTTATACTTGTAACCGGTGCTGAAAAAATCAGGATAATGAACCATTTGTATCTGTCCGTGGTCAAGCAAATGTTTCGTATTTAATAGAAGATCTTTGAAGTACGCATTCGTTACAGCTGTAAATCCTGAGGTTAAAACAGCAAAGTGCGAAACATTTGTTGCCGACCTGAGTTGACGGTTTACGTGTGGCATGATGCCCAGCATGATGTCATCATGGTGTGGCCCGGTATGCAAAAAAACCTGATGCTCTTCTCTCTCAGCGCCTTTTTTCAGTTTGTTTTTGACCGATGTAATAACTTGCTGCACAGTATTCAGCGAAAGATTGGGGATGTTTCTGCAAATTGCGTCGGACTGGAGCTCGTCCAGTGTAATTTTGTCACCATACCTTTCAATACTACTGCACAAATCAATGATTGCTTTTTCGGTTTTTTGAGGCGTAAATGTCTGATAATAGTCGTGGATCGAATTTTTTAACAACAGGGTTGCGCCTTCGGTCAGATAGAACCTGCTGTTTGAAAGTTGCTGCAGGGCCGATGCCGGATAGAGCACCGAAGGCTCGCTTTCAACCGCCTGTCTGATCACTTTTGCCTTAGATTCGGAAGCTGCAAAGATGATGGCAACGGCATCTTTGTTGTAACAGATGGTACCAAGGCCAATGGTAATCACAAGTTTATTGCCGGAGACTGCCATGCCACCAAGGTCGCCAGCCGAAACAGCTTGTGTTTCGAAATTGGTTGGCGTGAGCCGTGTTGTGGAAAAGTGGTCCGATCCGCGGGTGTTAAAAGCAATATGACCATCAGGGCCAATTCCGCCGAGAAAGAAACCAATACCACCCATCACCCTTATGCGTTGCTCGTATTTCCAGCACCATTCATCAATAAGAAAAATGCTTTTTTGCTGCATTATTTCGGCGGCAGTTTCGGCTGTTCTGTAGCGCAGGCTTAAATCTACCTTTAAATCCGGGAAAACTTCGCTGAAGTGTTTGCCATCTGCCAGCGGGATTTTATCGCTGTTGATTAACAGGGCATTGTCCGGGTTCAGCCCAAATCCGTGTATATAGAATTCCATTACATAGCTGAAAAAACTATTCTTCTGCCGCGATGACACGGGATAAAACTCGTCAATCTGAACAAAGTGTAAGCCGCTTAGGTCTGGTTTTTGATTCAGCGCTACTTTTGAACGGATTTCACTCACGGCAGGACTGTCCCAGTTTGTGAGCAGATACTGCGTCCACCGGATAAAAAACTCAGGAGTCTTGCCTGTTGGCAAACTAATCACGCCCTGAGGGTTTTCGTTCACCCACTCCAAAAAGCGCAGCGCAGTGATCATGCCAAGTTGTGGAAATGACTCAGCAACTACATACGGGATATGCGCCCGGCCTTTTCGCAGGCCGAAATAATCTTCAACTCGGGAAGTCATACAAATGGAATTAATAAGCTATTGGCAAAGATAAGAAGTTAATAGTCTTCAGACCAGATAAGGCTTTGCTTTGACAGATTTCATTTCCGGATTTTAGCGCATACCAGTGAAACATAGATTGATAAGTAAAGCATAAAATTACTAATACAGATTTAGCAAAAATCTTTCATTTTCTATGCGAAATGACCTACTTTTGGATGAAGAGAGTTTTCCTCTTTTTATTTTATGAAGGAATTAATATACAGTGAAGTATGTATAGAAAATTGAAACCAGCACTTCTTCTTTTGGCATATTTAACAGGCATCATCAGCCTTCAGGCGCAAACAGCCGACGATCTCGTTCGTTATGTGAATCCTTTGGTTGGAACTGATTCAAAGTATGAATTATCAAACGGAAACACTTATCCTGCCATTGCCATGCCCTGGGGCATGAATTTTTGGACACCGCAAACCGGTAAAATGGGCAATGGCTGGACATATCAGTATGCAGCCAATAAAATCCGTGGATTCAAACAAACACATCAGCCATCGCCCTGGATCAATGATTATGGTGCTTTCAGCATTTTCGCCACAACCAATAAGCTTGTCTTTGATGAAGACAAACGCGAATCATGGTATGCGCACAAAGCAGAGGTAGCTACACCTTATTTTTATAAGGCATATCTTGCCGATTACAATACAACAGTGGAGATCACTCCAACCGAACGTGCTGCCTGTTTCAGAATCACCTTTCCCGAAACAGAAAAAGCATTTCTGATCGTGGACGGATTCTTTAAAAATTCCTATATAAAGGTTGTCCCCGAAGAGCAGAAAATTATCGGTTATGCCTGCAATGCTGCAGGAGGAGTGCCCGAAAACTTCAAAAATTATTTTGTAATCTATGTGGATAAACCGTTTGAACAGGTTTATACTGTAAAAGAGGGTGTTTTGTTCGCTGATCAGTTCGAGGCACATAGCAAGCACTCCGGAGCCATCCTACGGTTCAAGACCACTCATAATGAACAGATACATCTGCGCATTGCTTCTTCTTTTATCAGTTTCAACCAGGCCGAACGCAACCTGCGCCGCGAAATCGGTGATCTTACTTTCGAGCAACTGACTGCACTTGGAAAAAATCGCTGGAACGAACAGCTTTCAAGAGTCGTTGTCGAAGGTGGTACCGAGGCCCAACGCAGCACTTTTTACACTGCTTTATACAGAACAATGCTTTTTCCGCGTAAATTCTTCGAGCTTGATAATGGCAACAAAGTCGTTCACTATAGCCCATATAATGGCGAGGTCAGGGATGGTTATATGTTTACCGACAACGGATTCTGGGATACCTTCAGGGCTGTTTTTCCCTTGTTTACCTTGCTTTTTCCTGAGCTCGACAGCCAGATTATGGAGGGTCTTGCAAATGCCTACCTCGAGAGTGGCTGGCTTCCCGAATGGGCCAGTCCCGGTCACAGGGATTGTATGATAGGTTCAAACTCTGCCCTTATCATAGCCGATGCATATCTTAAAGGAATTCCAATACCACACATAAACACCCTTTATGATGCTGTGCTGAAAAACAGCGAAAATGAAGGACCCATGTCATCTGTGGGTCGCTTTGGCGTAGATTATTACAACAGTTTAGGCTATGTTCCGTACGATGTGGGTAAAAATGAAAATGCCGCACGCACGCTTGAGTATGCTTTTGCCGATTTTGGAATTTGGAAGATGAGTCAGAAACTGGAACGAGCTCCAGCCGAAAGCAATACTTTCTTTCAACGGGCATCAAACTACAAAAATGTATTTG
Organism: Bacteroidales bacterium UBA6207; assembly: GCA_002421995.1. Classification (GTDB taxonomy): domain Bacteria; phylum Bacteroidota; class Bacteroidia; order Bacteroidales; family F082; genus JALNZU01. The sequence goes on from DISP01000134.1 coordinate 4,694, forward strand.
ATACTTCTGTCAACTTTATGCGTGGCCGAAATGCAGATGGTAGTTTTCAATCGCCCTTCCGTCCCGATAAATGGGGCGATGCCTTCACTGAGGGCTGTTCGTGGCATTGGACCTGGTGTGTGTTTCATGATGTGCAGGGTTTGATAAACCTGATGGGAGGTAATGAAAACTTTGTCAAAAAACTTGATGAGGTATTCACAACAGCACCAACATTTGACTATTCTTATTATGGTGTGCAAATTCACGAGATCACCGAAATGCTTGTGATGAACATGGGACAATATGCCCATGGAAACCAACCTATCCAGCATATGCCTTATTTATTTGCTTTTGCAGGTCAACCATGGAAAACACAGTACCATGTGCGCAACATTATGGACAAACTCTATTCGCCGGCACCCGATGGCTTATGTGGTGATGAAGACAACGGCCAAACATCGGCATGGTATGTGTTCTCCGCCATGGGCATGTATCCGGTGACACCTGCTAGCGGCCAATATGTGCTTGGTAGTCCGCTTTTCAATAAGATTACCCTGCATCTCGAGAATGGCAAAAGCTTCATTATTAACGCCCCCGACAACAATCAGAACAACTGTTATGTAAAAAAGGCAATGCTGAATAATAAACCCTATTCAAAAAACTTTATTCTGCATGACGATATACTGAAAGGTGGGACGCTTACTTTTTCAATGGACCAACTGCCAAATACAACAAAAGGCACACTAAAGGATGACGCCCCGTATTCAATGTCAGGTCTGGTCAGATAACCCACAATATTCAGCTTCCTGATTTTGGTTGCTCTGCTGAGTTATATAACTCCATGAGTTCTCAGATGGCCATGCTATCAACACTGAATTTTGAAGCCATCCTAACATTGCAATCGGGATTTCCCATTAAATTCCATATAAATTAATGAAGTAAACAGAAGCCATTCGAACCTTCCCAAACCTAATTGGTTGTTTGTTGATGTTTTACTTGATAAAAAAGTCGAAAAATATTTGGAAGAATAAAATAAATGTGTAATTTTGCAGCCCCAATTCGATAAGAGTTGGAATGTACTGGAAACGATATAGTTAAAAGGAACCTGAAAAGCTTAACCATCATAGGTTTCTTACACAAAAGCCATCAAGCAACGTTCTGTTAAGGTTTTTGTGGGGTTTACAGCCTGAAAAAAGGCTTTTCCCTCCTTATGACTATTTCCCGAAATACTTGATTTAGAGATAATTGTTAGTAAATAATTGATACTGATAATGTGTTTCCGCAAGGAAGCCCAAAACAAAAATTAAAAAGTACAAAATGCCTACTATTCAACAATTGGTGCGCAAGGGACGCCAGAAGCTGGTTGACAAAAGCAAATCTCCCGCCCTCGATTCATGCCCCCAACGTCGTGGTGTGTGTGTGCGTGTTTACACCACAACCCCTAAAAAACCTAACTCTGCAATGCGTAAAGTTGCAAGGGTTCGCTTAACTAATCAAAAAGAGGTGAACGCCTACATTCCTGGTGAAGGCCACAACCTGCAGGAACACTCAATCGTGATGATACGTGGCGGTCGTGTTAAAGACCTTCCCGGTGTAAGGTATCATATCATCCGCGGTGCACTTGATACATCAGGTGTCGAAGGCAGAAAACAGAGACGCTCCAAATACGGAACAAAACGTCCGAAAGCCAAAAAGTAGTCCAATTTATTCACTCAGAATTATAACTGTTAGCAATGAGAAAAGCTAAACCAAAGAAAAGAATCATTCTTCCTGATCCAAAGTTCAGTGATGTTTTGGTAACCAAATTTGTGAACAATATCATGAATGAAGGCAAGAAAAACGTTGCATACAAGATTTTCTACGAAGCAATGGATATTGTTGGCAAAAAAACCAACGAAGACAGTGTTGAAGTTTGGAAAAAAGCATTAGCAAATGTTACTCCGGCCGTCGAAGTTCGCAGCCGTCGTATCGGTGGTGCAACTTTCCAGATTCCTTCAGAAATCAGACCTACACGTAAGATGTCAATTGGCATGAAAAACCTTATCGGATATGCCAGAAAACGTCACGAAAAGACAATGGGTCAGAAATTAGCCGGCGAAATTCTCGCTGCTTATAAAGAAGAAGGTGCTGCATTCAAGAAAAAAGAAGATACTCACAGAATGGCTGAAGCTAATAAAGCTTTCTCACATTTCAGGTTCTAGTATATAAGAAGAAGGAAAAAGCGTAATGGCATCTGATCCAAAAATATCAAACAAACTCCGTTTCACACGCAATATTGGCATTATGGCCCATATTGACGCTGGCAAGACTACTACTACTGAACGCATTCTTTACTATACCGGACGCAGTCATAAAATAGGTGAAGTACACGAAGGTTCTGCAACAATGGACTGGATGGTGCAAGAGCAGGAACGTGGTATTACCATCACTTCTGCTGCTACAACCGTATTTTGGGACTACAACAACGATAATTACAAGATTAACATTATTGACACCCCCGGCCACGTTGACTTTACTGTTGAGGTGGAACGCTCTTTGCGTGTTTTGGACGGTGCCGTGGCACTCTTCTGTGCTGTCGGCGGCGTTGAACCACAATCCGAAACCGTGTGGCGTCAAGCTGATAAATACAAAGTTCCGCGCCTGTGCTTCGTCAACAAGATGGACCGCAGTGGTGCTGATTTCTTTAGTGTCCTCACCCAAATCAAAGAACGTTTGGGCGCCAATCCCATCCCGCTTCAAATCCCAATTGGTGAAGAAGACAACTTCCGTGGTGTTGTTGACCTCATTACCAACAAAGCCTATGTTTGGGACGACAGCTCGAAAGGCGCTGTAATGAACGAGGTTGCAATACCTGATGATCTTCTTGATGTGGTGGAGGAGTACCGCCTTAAACTGATCGAGAACGTTGCTGAAGAAAGTGATGAGTTGCTCGAAAAGTTTATGGACGATCCCAACTCAATTACTGAAGAAGAAATGATTCAGCAAATCCGCAAAGCTACCGTCGAAATGAAAATTTCTCCGGTTATGTGCGGTGCATCGTTTAAAAATAAAGGTGTGCAGATGCTGCTAAACGGTATCGCGCAATACCTGCCCAGCCCACTTGACATTGATGCTGTTACAGGAATCAACCCTGATACAGAAGTTGAAGAGCTGCGTATGGTTGATGCCAATGAGCCATTCAGCGCTTTGGCATTCAAGATTGCTACTGATCCTTTTGTTGGCCGCATTGCCTTCTTCCGCGTTTACTCCGGAACACTTGAGGCCGGTTCATACGTTTTCAATGCCTCCACTGGCAAAAAAGAACGTATTTCCCGTATTATGCAAATGCATGCCAACAAGCAGAACCCGCTCGACCGCATCGAAGCAGGAGATATCGGAGCTGCCGTTGGTTTCAAAACGATCCGTACGGGCGACACTTTGTGTGTTGAAAACCGGCCAATCGTACTCGAATCAATGACCTTCCCCGAGCCTGTAATTCACGTTTCAATAGAGCCAAAAACCCAGGCCGATATGGATAAGATGGGAATGGCACTTGCAAAACTCGCTGAGGAAGACCCAACTTTCAAAGTTCGTACTGATGAAAACTCTGGCCAGACCATTATTTCTGGTATGGGAGAACTTCACCTCGAAATTCTTGTTGATCGCCTGAAACGCGAGTTTAAAGTTGAATGTAACCAGGGTCGCCCGCAAGTAGCATACAAAGAAGCATTGATCGGCAAAGCTGCTCATCGTGAAGTCTATAAGAAACAAACCGGCGGACGTGGTAAATTTGCTGACATCCAGTTTGAGATTGGACCGGCTGATGAGAACGTGGTTGGCTTGCAGTTTGTTGATGAGGTTAAAGGCGGAAACATTCCAAGAGAATATATTCCGGCCATCCAGAAAGGATTTAAAGAATCAATGAGCAATGGCGTACTGGCAGGATATCCTCTCGACAGCATGAAGATCAGACTCATTGACGGATCTTTCCACCCTGTTGACAGCGACAGCTTGTCCTTTGAGATGGCTGCACGTCTTGGGTTCAAAGAAGCTGCACGCAAAGCAAAATCCGTGATACTCGAACCCATTATGAAAGTTGAAGTGAATACTCCTGACGATTATCTGGGTGATGTTTCCGGCGATTTGAACAAGCGTCGCGCAATTCTTCGTGAAGTTGCGGCAAAGATAGGTGCACAGGTCATCAAAGCCGATGTGCCATTGTCCGAAATGTTTGGATATGTAACAACATTAAGAACACTGAGTTCAGGTCGTGCCAACTCAAGCATGGAATTCAGTCACTATACACAGGCTCCTGAGAATATTTCAGAAGCTGTAATAAATAAAGCAAAAGGGATTATCAAATAGGTAATAATTATAATCATCTACAAAGTGAGCCAAAGGATAAGAATTAAGTTAAAGTCGTACGATCATAACCTGGTTGATAAATCAGCTGAAAAGATCGTCAAGACGGTTAAGACGACCGGAGCAGTTGTGAGTGGCCCTATTCCACTTCCTACCGACAAGAAGATTTACACCGTATTGCGTTCAACTTTCGTGCACAAAAAATCAAGAGAGCAGTTTGAGTTATCCTCCTATAAAAGGATTCTCGATATCTACAGCTCTACTTCACAAACCATTGATGCATTGATGAAGCTTGAATTGCCAAGTGGGGTTGAAGTTGAAATTAAAGTGTGACCTGACGCAAGAGAAGGTTATTAAAACATTAAAAGAGTTGTAATATGTCAGGATTATTAGGAAAAAAAATCGGAATGACCAGTATTTACGATGGCAACGGCAGGAATATTCCTGTGACAGTTATCGAAGCTGGACCATGTGTTGTTACACAAATCAGGACCATTGAAAACGATGGTTATGAGGCTGTACAACTTTCATTTGCCGAGAAGAAGGAAAAGAATACACCAAATGCCATGAAAGGGCATTTTGCTAAAGCCGGTACAACTCCAAAACGTTATGTTTCGGAATTTACAAGGTTTGAGAACCGTAAGAGTTTTGGTGATACTGTAACTGTTGAGGTTTTCATGGAAGGTGAATTTGTTGATGTGATTGGTGTTTCTAAAGGAAAAGGTTTCCAGGGTGTTGTGAAACGCCACGGATTCAGTGGTGTTGGCGATAAGACACACGGTCAGCATGACAGGTTGAGAGCCCCGGGTTCTGTTGGTGCTTCTTCCTATCCGGCACGTGTTTTCAAAGGAATGCGCATGGCTGGCAGAATGGGAGGCAAAAACGTTAAAGCTATCAACCTCCAGATTGTAAAGATTGTTCCTGAAAAGAACTTACTCCTTGTTAAAGGTTCAGTTCCAGGCCCGAAAAACGGATATTTAAAAATTCAGAGATGGAATTAGTAGTTCATAAGATTAATGGAGAAGTAACTGGAAAAAAAGTACAGTTACCAGAAGAAATCTTCGGCATCGAGCCTAACGACCACGCTATTTACCTGGATGCAAAACAGTATATGGCCAATCAACGTCAGGGAACTCATAAAGCCAAAGAAAGAAGTGATGTTTCAGGAAGTACCAGAAAACTTAAACGTCAAAAAGGAACCGGTACTGCCCGTTCAGGCGATATCAATTCACCCGTTTTCGTTGGTGGTGGCAGGGTTTTTGGTCCTCGGCCACGCAACTATAACTTCAAGCTCAATAAAAAGGTTAAACAGCTTGCCCGCAAATCTGCCCTCTCTTATAAATTTAAGGACGAACAGATTATTGTGCTCGAAGATTTCAACTTCAGCGAACCAAAGACAAAAAACTTTGTGAGCTTATTAAACAGCTTCAAGGTTAATGGCAAAAAGAACCTGATCGTTACTGCAAGTGTTGAAACAAATCTTGTTCTTTCTGCACGTAATATACAGGGAACCAAGGTGATGACTGCTGACAGCCTCAACACATACGAGATTCTCAATGCCGGTAAACTTTTCCTTGTTGAAGGTTCATTGAAGAAATTTGAAGAAATACTCGCTTAATTACGAATAATAACGCTTAAAACGATGAACATCATTGTAAAACCGCTTATAACGGAGAAAATGACAGCCATAGGCGAGAAGCTTCAGCAATATGGTTTTATCGTTGACCGCCGTGCCAACAAAATCCAGATCAAGGAAGCTATTAAAGAGCTTTACGGTGTGGAAGTGAGCACTGTCAACACAATGAACTATGACGGAAAGCGCAAATCACGCTTTACTAAAACAGGAGTTATTGCCGGGAAAACATCTGCATTCAAAAAAGCAGTTGTGACTTTGGCTGAAGGTGAAACTATTGATTTTTTCAGCAACATTTAGATAAATGGCTTTAAAGAAATTCAAACCCACAACCCCCGGTCAACGCTTTAAACTGATCAGTGCGTTCGACGATATCACTGCCAGCAGACCTGAAAAGTCGCTGATTGTCCCGGCCAAAAGTAGCGGTGGACGTAATAGCAATGGTAAAATGACCGTTAGAAACATTGGGGGTGGTCATAAACAACAATACAGAATCGTTGACTTTAAACGTGATAAGGAAGGAATTCCGGCAGTGGTGAAAACCATTGAGTACGATCCAAACCGTACGGCCCGCATTGCCCTTGTTTATTATGCTGATGGTGAAAAACGATATATCATCGCTCCCAACGGACTCAAAGTGGGTCAGGAAATCAATGCCGGTAAAGGTATTGCTCCAAATGTTGGCAATGCATTGTTCCTAAGTGAAATTCCTTTCGGAACCATCATCCACAATGTGGAATTGCGTCCGGGTCAGGGAGCCAAAATGGCACGCAGCGCAGGGTCTTATGCCCAGCTGATGTCACGCGACGGGAAATATGCAATCCTGAAAATGCCTTCAGGCGAAACACGTATGATTTTGCAGGCCTGCAAAGCTACTATCGGTATGGTTTCCAATATTGACCACAATCTTGAGAAATCAGGTAAAGCCGGTCGCAGCCGTTGGCTGGGTCGCCGTCCACGCGTGAGAGGTGTTGTTATGAACCCTGTTGATCACCCGATGGGTGGAGGTGAAGGCCGTGCAACCGGTGGTCACCCAAGGTCAAGAAAAGGTATTCCTGCTAAAGGATACAAGACCCGCAGCAAGAAGAATGCTTCTGACAGGTATATCATCGAGAGAAGAAAGAAATAGTTTAACCAGGTAGTAATAATCATCATACAATGAGTCGTTCGCTTAAAAAAGGTCCATACATCCATTACAAACTCGAAAAACGAGTGATGGATAACGTTGAATCCAACAAGAAAACAGTGATCAAGACCTGGTCGAGGGCATCTATGATAGCGCCTGAGTTTGTTGGACAAACCATAGCCGTTCACAATGGAAACAAGTTCATACCTGTGTATGTAACAGAAAACATGGTAGGACATAAACTTGGAGAATTTGCGCCAACACGTATCTTCAGGGGACATGCCGGTAAAAAAGATAAAGGTAAAAAATAAAGAAAAGGGAAACAATGGGAGCTAGAAAACACCTGAGAGCTGAAGAAACAAAGACGGCTCGCAAAACCCAATATATGGCATCATTGCGCAATGTACCCACCTCACCAAGGAAAATGCGTCTTGTTGCAGATATGATTCGTGGCAAGAATGTTGAAATTGCTTTATACGCACTCCAATATTCACCCAAAGAAGCCTCCAGAGGAATGTATAAACTCTTGCGCTCTGCCATAGCAAACTGGGAATCGAAAAATGAAGGCGAACGCGTGGATTACAATACCCTTTACGTGAAAGAGGTTTTTGTGGATGGCGGCGCAATGCTGAAACGTGTATTGCCGGCACCACAAGGACGTGCACACCGTATCCGGAAACGTTCAAATCATGTGACCATGATTTTGGATGGCAAAAAAGCGGCTGAATAGTAAAAATTAGAGTAATCCTTTAAGCAATATATTTAATGGGACAAAAAACGAATCCAATAGGACTTAGGTTAGGGATCATCAAAGGATGGGATTCCAATTGGTATGGTGGACGTGATTTTTCTGCCAAACTTGTTGAAGATGACCAAATCCGCAAATACCTCAACGCACGTTTGGGCAAAGCTGGTATTTCAAAGATTTCTATCGAACGCTCACTGAAGCTTGTTACTGTAACTATCTCGACTGCCCGCCCAGGTATGATCATCGGAAAAGGTGGCCAGGAAGTTGACAAACTTAAGGAAGAGTTAAAAAAACTTACCGGAAAAGAAGTTCAAATCAACATCAGTGAAATTAAGCGCCCTGAGTTAGATGCATACATCGTAGCTGCTACAATTGCAAAACAAATCGAAGGACGTATTTCATTCCGCAGAGCCATCAAAACTGCCATCACTTCCAGTATGCGTATTGGAGCAGAAGGTATCAAAGTAATGATTTCTGGCCGCGTGGGTGGTGCCGAAATGGCTCGCAGAGAATCATACAAGGAGGGACGAATTCCGTTGCATACACTTCGTGCCGACATTGATTATGCTCTTGTTGAAGCGCATACAACCTATGGCCGCATTGGTATCAAAGTGTGGATTTGCAAAGGTGAGATCTATGGTAAACCAGAATTGGTACCAAGCACAGTTGGTGGAAATGTTAAGAAAGCAGTTGCTCCAAAGGCCGCTGCACCTGCACCACGGCAGCGCGGAAGACGTAAATAAGTATTTTTCAAATTAATATCCAGTAACAATGTTACAGCCAAAAAAGACTAAGTTCAGAAGACACCAAAAAGGCAGGATGAAAGGCATCGCACAGCGCGGCCATCAGCTGGCTTTCGGTACATTCGGCATCAAAGCACTGGAAAATGCCTGGCTAACTGGTCGTCAGATAGAAGCCGCCCGTCAGGCAGTTACACGTCATATGAAACGTGAAGGTCAGATCTGGATCAGAGTTTTCCCTGATAAACCAGTAACCAAGAAGCCTGCTGAAGTACGTATGGGTAAAGGTAAAGGTGCTCCGGAATACTTTGTAGCACCAGTGACACCCGGACGCATCATTTTCGAAGCAGAGGGAGTGCCATTGGAAGTAGCACGCGAAGCTTTGCGCCTTGCTGCACAGAAACTTCCTATTTTAACCAAATTTGTAGTCTCACGTGACTACGTTGATGCAAATTAATTATAGCTATGAAACAGGAAGTAATTAAAGAGTTAAGCACAGCTGACCTGTTGGAGCGTCTCGAAGAAGAAAAGAAACAATTGGTGCGCCTAAAGCTGAACCATGCCGTTTCACCACTTGAGAATCCCAATAAAATCAAGACCTACCGCAGGACTGTTGCACGCATCCTTACCGAGTTGAGGAGCCGCAAATTGCAGGAAGCTACAAATAAACAATAATACTTGTAAGAAGATGGAAACAAGGAATTTAAGAAAAGAAAGAATCGGCGTCGTTACGAGTAACAAGATGGAGAAATCTATCACTGTTGAGATCGAACGCCGCGTGAAGCACCCCATCTACGGCAAGTTCGTGAAGAAAACAAGCCGCTTTATGGCACACGACGAAAATAACGAATGCAATATTGGCGATACAGTCCGTATCATGGAAATTCGTCCAATGAGCAAGAATAAGTGTTGGAGATTGGTTGAAATAATCGAAAGGGCTAAGTAACATGATACAACAGGAAACCAGATGTGCTGTTGCTGACAACAGCGGCGCCAAAGAAGTACTCTGCATCAGGGTGCTCGGCGGCAGCGGAAAAAGATACGCACGTATCGGTGATAAGATCGTGGTAAGTATCAAGAGCGCTATTCCCGGCGGAACAGTGAAAAAAGGCGCTGTTGTAAAAGCTGTTGTTGTTCGCACTTCAAAAGAAGCACGCAGAAACGATGGTTCTTACATCCGCTTTGATGACAATGCAGTGGTACTGCTCAACAATGCCGGTGAAATGATAGGTACACGTATCTTTGGACCAGTTGCCAGGGAACTTCGTGAGAAACAGTTCATGAAAATAGTTTCACTTGCACCTGAAGTGCTTTAAAAATTAATGAGCATATGAGCAAATTAAATATTAAAAAAGGCGATAACGTCGTAGTTATCTCCGGCGATCACAAAGGGGAAAAAGGAAAGGTAATGAGCGTTAATGTAGAAAAACAAAGCGCTATCATTGAAGGTGTGAACTTTGTTTCAAAACACGCCAGACCAAATACCGAAAATCCAAAAGGTGGTATCGTTCAAAAGGAAGCCGGAATTCATGTATCCAATGTAAAAATTGTTGATTCAAAAGGCAAGGCAACCCGGGTTGGACGTAAGACAGATGAAAAAACAGGAAAATCAATCCGCTACTCAAAAAAGACAGGGGAGGTAATTAAGTAATGAGCTATAAACCCAGATTACAATCACAGTACAGCAGTGAAATCGTGCCTGCTCTGATGAAACAGTTTGAATACAAAACTGTGATGCAGGTTCCACGCCTGGTAAAAATTTCCTTAAACCAGGGTATTGGTGCAGCACTCACCGATAAAAAGTTGATTGACTACGGTATTGAGGAAATGACGGCCATTTCCGGCCAAAAAGCTGTTCCTACAGTTTCAAAAAAGGACGTTTCCAATTTTAAACTCCGTAAAGGCAATGCAATTGGTGTGCGTGTCACCTTAAGGGGTGAAAAAATGTATGAGTTTCTCGAAAGACTCATCGCTGTAGCACTGCCCCGTGTTCGCGATTTCAGGGGCATCAACGATAAAGGTTTCGACGGAAGAGGAAACTACAGCTTTGGTATCACCGAACAAATCATCTTCCCGGAGATAGATATTGACAAAGTAAACAAAATGAATGGAATGGACATTACTTTTGTTACAACAGCACGTACGGATGCAGAAGCAATGGCCTTATTGAAGGAATTTGGCCTTCCATTTAAGAATCAAAAAAAAGCATAGAGCATGGCAAAAGAGTCAATGAAAGCGCGCGAGCGTAAAAGACAAAAAATGGTTGAGAAATTCGCCGCCAAACGTGCCGCCTTAAAAGAAGCAGGTGACTTCGAAGCACTGCAGCGCATTCCAAAAAATGCCTCACCTGTTCGCTTGCACAATCGTTGCCAGCTTACTGGCCGCCCAAAAGGCTATATGAGACAGTTTGGTATTTCCCGTATCAATTTCAGGGAAATGGCACTCAAAGGATTAATTCCAGGTGTTAAAAAAGCAAGTTGGTAAATTAAATACACAACATAAGAATGAATACGGATCCTATTGCAGATTATTTGACCAGACTCAGAAACGGAGTCATGGCTAAACATAGGGTGGTTGAAGTGCCTTCATCCAACGTGAAAAAGGCAATCACCAAAATTCTTTTTGAAAAAGGATATATCCTCAACTACAAATTTGAAGAGGACGAAAAACAAGGCAATATCAAAATTGCCTTGAAATATCATCCTGCTACCAAGATGCCCGCTATGACACGGTTAGAACGTGTTTCACGCCCGGGTCTCAGAAAATACGTTCATGCCGATAACTTACCACGCGTACTCAACGGCCTCGGTATTGCCATCATTTCTACCTCTAATGGTATCATGACTGACAAGGAAGCCCGCAGACTCAATGTAGGTGGCGAAGTTTTGTGTTACATTAGCTAAAATAAGGAGATTTAATTCATGTCAAGAATAGGAAAACTTCCCATTAACCTTCCGGCCGGTGTGCAGGTGAGCGTCTCTGACGACAAAATTGTCACCGTTAAAGGTAAGCTGGGTGAATTAAAGCAGCAGATAGATGATTCTGTTAACCTGAAAATCGAGAACAACGAGGTGATTCTTGAAAGAGTTTCTGACGAAAAAGACCCACGCTCAAAACATGGGTTGTATCGCGCTCTGATCAATAATATGGTTGTTGGCGTGTCTGAAGGTTTCAATACCGTTCAGGAGCTGGTAGGTGTTGGTTACAAAGCCGATGCAAAAGGTCAGATTTTGGAACTCGCTTTGGGATTTTCGCACAACGTGTTTTTCGAAATCCCGGACGAAATTAAAATCGAAACAGTGACCGAGAGAGGTAAAAACCCTATCATCAAAATGTCAAGTATTGATAAACAATTACTTGGCCAGGTTGCTGCTAAAATTCGCTCCATGCGTAAACCAGAACCATACAAAGGTAAAGGTATCAGGTTCCAAAACGAAGTACTAAGACGTAAGGCAGGAAAAACTGCAGGTAAAGGTAAATAATCATTGAATCATGCCTGTCAAAAGGCGTAAAAAGCAGAAACAATGTCTATCAGTTCGAAAAAGAGTTTAAGAAGAATAAGCATTAAAAAACGCATCAGGGGTATCGTTAAAGGCACGGCCGAACGCCCAAGAATGACCGTTTTTAGAAGCAATAAACAGATATACGCACAACTTATCGACGATGCAGCCGGCAAAACACTTGTTGCAGCATCATCAGTCGAAAAAGGTATTGAAGGACAAAAAGTAACCAAGATTGAACAGGCAAAGCTTGTTGGTAACCTTGTAGCTGAAAAAGCAAAGGCCGCCGGCATCGAAAGCGTTGTTTTCGACCGCAATGGCTACTTGTATCACGGAAGAGTTAAATCGTTGGCAGAAGCTGCACGCGAAGGAGGATTAAAATTCTAAGAAAAATGTCAGAAGTAAACGTAAAAAGAGTAAAATCCAGCGAAATCGAGTTTAAAGATCGTTTGGTTAGTATCCAGCGCGTTACCAAAGTAACCAAAGGGGGACGTACCTTCAGCTTCTCTGCGATTGTTGTGGTTGGAAACGAAAATGGTGTTGTTGGTTATGGTCTTGGTAAAGCCAAGGAAGTGACAGCAGCTATCGCCAAAGGTGTGGACGATGCAAAAAAGAACCTTATTAAGGTACCTGTGCGCAAAGGAACCATTCCTCATGAACAATATGGAAAGTATAGCGGAGCCCTGGTTTTTCTTAAGCCTGCTTCACATGGTACTGGTGTAATTGCCGGTGGTGCTATGCGCGCTGTATTGGAAAGTGTTGGTGTACATGACGTTTTGGCAAAATCAAAAGGCTCATCAAACCCGCACTCTGTGGTAAAAGCAACTTTTGATGCCTTATCAAAAATGCGCGACGCATACACTGTTTCACAAGTACGCGGAGTAGAACTCGATACAGTATTCAACGGTTAAACGCAATCAGCTATGAGTAAAGTAAGATTAACACAGGTTAAGAGTGGTATCGGAAGACCAAAACGTCAGAAAGATACACTTACTGCATTGGGTTTTAAAAGACTCAACCAAACAATCGAGGTTGAACTCAACCCAGCGATTGCAGGTATGGTGAATGCAGTTAAGCATTTGCTTAAAATTGAAGAATTATAAGAATTTAGTAATCAAGCTAAAATAGATTAAAATGGATCTTAGTAATCTAAAACCTGCCAAAGGATCGGTTAAACGGGAAAAACGTATTGGTCGTGGCCAGGGATCAGGTCATGGTGGCACCTCAACACGTGGTCACAAAGGAGCTGGTCAAAGGTCAGGAACCTCCAAGAAGATGGGCTTTGAAGGTGGTCAGATGCCGCTTGTCCGTCGCGTCCCAAAATTTGGTTTCAAGAACATCAATCGCAAAGAATACAGAGCTATCAACCTTTCAACCATTCAGGCCCTGGTTGATGAACACAATCTCACTGCTATAACTTTTGATACCTTCGTTCAATATGGTTTGGTATCGAAAAATGAGCAAGTGAAAATTCTTGCGAAAGGCGAACTCAAAGCCAAAGTGGAAGTTCAAGCCCATGGTTTCTCAGCTGCTGCAGCGAGTGCCATTGAGGCTGCTGGTGGTAACGTAGTTAAAATGTGATTGAATGAAGCGGTTCATAGAAACTTTACGTAACATCTACAAAATTGAGGAATTACGTAACCGTATTTTTTATACGCTGATCATCATCCTCATCTACCGTCTGGGTTCGTATATTGTATTGCCTGGTGTTGACCCAAATATGCTTGCACAGCTAAAATCGCAAAGTGGAACGGGACTTTTGGGCTTACTTAACATGTTTTCCGGAGGTGCATTTTCCAATGCTTCGATTTTTGCACTTGGAATCATGCCATATATCTCTGCATCAATCGTAATTCAGCTGTTGGGAATGGCAATTCCTTACTTCCAGCGACTTCAGCGTGAAGGAGAAAGTGGCCGCAGAAAAATCAATCAGATTACGCGTTATCTGACAGTTGCAATTGTTGCTTTACAGGCTCCGGGTTACATCGCTAACCTGATTTCACAGCTTCCTAACGAAGCCATTGCGCCTTTTGATCCGGCAATTACACATCCTTCAGCATTTTTCTGGGTTTCAAATACGATTATCCTGATTGCCGGAACTTTGTTCGTAATGTGGATGGGAGAACGAATCACCGATAAAGGTATTGGTAACGGTATCTCACTCATCATCATGATCGGTATCATTGCCCGTTTGCCATTTGCCTTGTTCTCAGAGTTTATCTCACGTATGGAACAAAAAGGTGGTGGTCTGGTGTTTTTTGTAGTTGAACTTGCTGTACTTGTAATAGTTATCCTTTTAACAATTTTACTTGTACAGGGCACGAGAAGAGTACCCGTACAATACGCTAAACGAATTGTTGGAAACCGTCAATATGGTGGAGTAAGACAATACATTCCTATCAAAGTCAATGCTGCCGGCGTTATGCCAATCATTTTCGCTCAGGCAATCATGTTCCTTCCTGTAACACTTGTGGGATTCACATCTTCCGAAAGCCTTACCGGAGTTGCTGCTGCATTTACAAATATTAATGGTCTATGGTACAATATGGTGTTTTTCATTCTGATTGTACTGTTTACATATTTCTATACTGCCATCACAATCAATCCAAACCAAATGGCTGAGGATATGAAGAAAAATGGTGGTTTTATTCCCGGCGTGAAACCTGGCAAGAAAACAGCTGAGTATATGGACAACATTCTTTCCAGAATCACATTGCCCGGTTCTATTTTCCTTGCTTTTGTAGCCATCATGCCTGCACTTGTTGGACAAATGGGTGTTAGTCATGCTTTTGCTACATTTTATGGTGGAACTTCGCTCTTGATTCTTGTTGGAGTTGCATTGGATACACTTCAGCAGATTGAAAGCTACCTGTTAATGCGTCATTATGATGGTTTAACCAAGTCTGGCAGAATTAAAGGCCGCGGCCCTGCCATGAATATGGGTTAACAAAATAACTGAAATGATCTATTTCAAAACAGACGAAGAGATAGAATTTCAACGTGAAAGTTCTTTGCTTGTTGGTAAAACATTAGCTGAAGTTGCCCGTCATCTGAAGCCCGGTGTTCAAACGGTTTTTCTTGATAAAATAGCTGAACAGTTTATCAGAGATCATCAGGCTATACCAGGCTTTAAAGGTTATGGCGGATTTCCGGGAACACTGTGTATCTCAATTAATGAACAAATTGTTCATGGAATTCCAGGCCAACGGGAGATTAAAGATGGAGATGTGGTTTCGATTGATTGCGGTGTGTTAAAAAATGGATTTTATGGTGATTCTGCCTATACTTTTACAGTTGGGGAAGTGTCAGAAGAAATCAGGTTTTTACTCGAACGCACCAAAGAAGCCTTGTACCTGGGTATTGAGCAGGCAGTGGATGGAAATCGAATAGGTGACATTGGATTTGCAATCCAGTCCCATGTTGAGAATTTTGGGTATGGTGTTGTCCGCGAACTAGTCGGACACGGTGTTGGCAAAAAATTGCATGAAAAGCCCGAAGTTCCTAATTATGGCAAACGCGGCAATGGTGTGAAGCTACGTTCTGGTATGGTTATTGCTATCGAGCCGATGGTTAACCTTGGAACAAGGGCAATCGTTCAGGAAAAGGACGGATGGACAATCCGAACTGCCGACCGAAAACCTTCGGCACACTTTGAGCATACGTTAGCCGTTAAGGCAGGTAATGCAGATGTTTTATCAAGTTTTGAAGAGATTGAATCGGTACTTAATAATATGAATGTTTAGAATTTATGGCAAAGCAGTTGTCAATTGAACAAGACGGAACAGTAATCGAATCATTGGGAAATGCAATGTTTCGGGTTGAACTGGAAAACGGTCATACTTTGATTGCCCATATTTCGGGCAAGATGCGTATGCACTATATCAAGATACTTCCCGGAGATAAAGTTAAACTCGAATTGTCACCCTATGATTTATCAAAAGGCCGCATAACATTCAGATATAAATAACAGAGAATCATTAACGCTGGAATTCCCTTCGAGGTATTCAAAAAATAAAACTAAAATGAAAGTAAGAGCATCCATTAAAAAAAGATCTGATGACTGTAAGATCGTCCGCCGCAAAGGCAGATTGTATGTGATCAACAAAAAGAACCCGAAGTTCAAACAAAGACAAGGATAAGCTTCAAAATTAAAATAATTAAACTATGGCTAGGATCGCTGGTGTAGATATCCCAAACAATAAAAGGGGTGAAATAGCACTTACCTATATCTACGGTATTGGTAGAAGTGCCTCAAAAAAAATACTTGCAGAAGCAGGCGTTGACGTCAACAAAAAAGTGCAGGATTGGAATGATGATGAACAGAACAACATCCGTACTGTCATCGCCGCCGGTTACAAGGTTGAAGGTGAACTTAGAAGTGAAACACAGATAAATATCAAGCGCTTAATGGATATTGGTTGTTACCGCGGTATTCGTCATCGTTTAGGACTTCCCTTGCGTGGACAAAGTACCAAAAACAACGCCCGTACCAGAAAAGGCCGCAAGAAAACTGTTGCTAACAAGAAGAAAGCTACCAAGTAGCATTCGGATCATATTAAACTGTTTAGAAATTAACTAACATTATGGCAAAAACTACAAGAGTAGTAAAGAAGCGTGTTGTTAAGGTTGAAGCTACAGGAAAAGCCTATATCAAAGCCTCCTTTAACAACATCATCATCTCTCTTACCAACAACAGCGGCCAGGTCATCTCCTGGGCTTCTGCTGGTAAAATGGGATTCAGGGGTTCAAAGAAAAACACTCCTTATGCTGCCCAGATGGCTGCTGAAGAATGTACCAAAACTGCGTACGATCTTGGATTAAGAAAAGTAAAGGTCTATGTTAAAGGACCAGGTGCAGGACGCGAATCTGCCATCCGTTCCATCCACTCATCAGGCGTTGAGGTGACCGAAATCAACGACGTTACACCATTGCCACACAATGGATGTCGTCCACCCAAAAGAAGAAGAGTGTAACAGAACTGTCTAACAAAAAAAATTATTATTATGGCAAGGTACATTGGTCCCAAATCAAAAATAGCCAGAAAATTCGGTGAACCGATTTTTGGCCCCGATCGTTCTTTCGAGAAGAAAAATTACCCTCCCGGACAGCATGGCAGTTCCAAACGCAGAAAAAAACAATCTGAGTATGGTGTTCAGCTGCAGGAAAAACAAAAAGCAAAATACACCTACGGCATCCTTGAACGTCAGTTCAGAATTCTGTTTGACAGAGCAGTACATAAAAAAGGAATCACCGGTGAAGTGCTTTTGCAATTGATCGAATCGCGTCTTGATAACGTGGTTTACCGTCTTGGAATTTCTCCATCACGCAGCGGAGCACGTCAGCTTGTTGGCCACCGTCACATAACCGTCAATGGTAGCGTTGTTAATATCCCTTCCTACCTTGTTAAAGAAGGTGACATCGTAGCAGTGCGCGAACGCTCGAAGAGCCTTGAAGTTATCGCCAATTCTTTGCAGGGACATGCCAATAGATTTCCTTGGCTGGAATGGGATAGCGAAAAGTTTGCCGGAAAGTTCGTGAGTTATCCAAACAGGGAGGATATTCCTGAGACAATCAAGGAACAGCTCATCGTCGAGTTGTATTCAAAATAAGCTTTGATTAATAACCCGATAGCATTTATCTATCTAACACTCAAACAAAAGTATGGCAATATTAGCGTTTCAAAAACCCGAAAAGGTAATTCTGGTCGAAGCAGACAATTATAAAGGTGTCTTTGAATTCAGACCACTTGAGCCTGGTTTCGGCATAACAATAGGTAATTCGCTTCGCCGGATTTTGCTTTCTTCTTTAGAAGGTTTTGCAATCACATCTGTTAAGATTGAAGGCGTTTTACATGAGTTCTCTGCTATCGAAGGTGTTGTCGAAGACGTTGCAGAAATTGTCCTGAATCTTAAAAAGATTCGTTTCAAACAGCAAATTGCTTCGGAAACATCCGAAAGAGTAAACATCGTTATTGGCGATCAGGAACAATTCAAGGCAGGTGATATTAACAAATTTCTTTCTGTTTTTCAGGTACTCAACAGCGACCAGGTGATCTGTAACATGGATCCTTCTGTGAAGCTCAGCCTCGAAATAACGATCAATAAAGGAAGAGGTTATGTTCCGGCCGAGGAAAACAAAGTTGCTAATCCACCAATTGGCACCATTGCTATTGATTCGATTCATACCCCAATAAAAAATGTTACCTACCATATCGAGAATTTCCGTGTTGAGCAAAAAACCGACTACGAAAAACTGCTGATTGAAGTAACAACTGACGGATCAGTACACCCAAAGGATGCCCTCAAAGAAGCAGCAAAAATTCTCATCATGCACTTCATGCTTTTCTCCGACGAGAAAATCACTGTTGATACGGAAGAGAAATCTGTGACCGAAGAGTTCGATGAAAATTCATTGCACATCAGACAGCTTCTTAAAACAAAGCTTGTTGATATGGATCTATCAGTTCGTGCACTTAACTGCCTGAAAGCAGCAGATGTTGAAGCACTTGGCGATTTGGTTGCTTTTAACAAAAATGACTTGCTGAAGTTCCGTAATTTTGGCAAGAAATCTCTCACCGAACTAGAAGAGCTGGTGAAAAGCAAAGGATTAGAGTTCGGCATGAATATTAGTAAGTACAAATTAGATAAGGAATAACCGGAATGAGACATAATAGAAAAATTAATCATTTAGGCCGCACAAGTGCTCACCGCGAAGCTATGTTTTCCAACATGGCAGCATCGCTCATTCTTCACAAAAGAATTACAACAACTTTGGCCAAAGCTAAAGCACTCAGGCCCCTCATTGAGCCATTGATCACAAGGTCAAAAGACGATTCAACTCACTCACGTCGTATGGCGTTCAGAATTCTGCAAAATAAATTTGCTGCAACCGAATTGTTTCGTAGCGTTGCCCCTAAAGTAGCTGACCGTCCGGGAGGATACACCCGAATAATCAAGCTCGGCAAACGTTTGGGTGATAATGCTGAAATCTGCATCATGGAACTCGTTGACTTCAACGAAAACCTGCTCGCCAAGAAATCTGCAAAAAAGGCCAAAACTACACGTCGTGGTTCTTCGAAAAAACCTGCTTCTGCTGCTGCTGAAGTGCAACAGAAAGATGCGGTTGCTCCTGAAGTTGATTCCACCGAAGCAACAAACGAATAGTTTATATTATTTCGGTTTATAACAACCGATTGCATCAAAAAAGGATAGTGAATTATGTTTCATTATCCTTTTTTTATTCTACTTTGTAGTAATTTTGTACGAAACTTATTAATAAAAAAATACTATGAGTCACATTGTGAACATACATGCCAGACAAATTCTGGATTCACGCGGTAATCCAACTGTGGAAGTTGATGTAATTACCGAAAACGGTGTTATGGGTCGTGCTGCCGTTCCATCCGGAGCCTCCACTGGAGTGCATGAAGCAGTTGAATTACGCGACGGCGACAAAAACGTTTACCTCGGAAAAGGCGTGTTGCAGGCAGTTCAAAACGTCAATAATGTAATAGCTGATGAACTTCATGGCTATTTCATTACAGACCAAGCCGATATTGATACGCGTATGATCGAGATGGATGGCACACCCAATAAATCAAAACTTGGTGCAAATGCTATCCTGGGAGTATCACTTGCTGTGGCACACGCCGCTGCACAGGAAACCAATCAACCACTCTACAGGTATATAGGTGGTGTGGGCGCAAATACTTTGCCAATCCCCATGATGAATATCATCAATGGTGGGTCACATGCTGATAATAGCATAGATTTCCAGGAGTTTATGATTATGCCTGTAGGCGCCGAAAGCTTTAGCCATGCCATCAGAATGGGTGCCGAAGTGTTTCATAACCTTAAATCGGTATTAAAGAAAGCCGGATACTCAACAAATGTAGGTGATGAAGGTGGTTTTGCTCCTAATCTCAAATCAAACGAAGAAGCTGTTAAAGTAATTTTGGAAGCTATCGAAAAAGCGGGTTACAAACCTGGTGTGGACGTTTTCATTTCGCTCGATCCCGCTTCATCTGAGTATTTTCTGCCCGAAGAAAATGTTTACCACCTGCACAAATCAACCGGCGATAAACTAACTCCGGCACAAATGGTTGATTATTGGAATGACTGGGTAAAAAAATATCCAATTATTTCAATTGAGGACGGCATGGCTGAAGATGACTGGGACGGATGGAAATTGATGACTCAAACAATGGGCGACAAAATCCAGTTGGTTGGTGATGATTTGTTCGTAACAAACGTAAACAGACTTGGAATGGGTATCGAAAAAGGAATAGCAAATTCAATCCTTATCAAAGTGAACCAGATCGGCTCGCTCACCGAAACAATCAATGCTGTTAATTTGGCATATAAAAACAGTTATACTGCCGTTATGAGCCACCGTTCAGGCGAAACAGAGGATACAACTATAGCTGATTTGGCTGTTGCTTTAAATACCGGCCTGATTAAAACAGGTTCTGCCAGCAGAACTGACAGGATTGCAAAGTACAATCAATTACTGCGTATTGAAGAAATGCTGGGCAGTAACGCCAGATATCTTGGTAAAGATTTTAAATACGCCAGGTAAATTCTTGGTTGGCATAAAAAGGCCGGGTTTTCATACACCCGGCCTTTTTTATACCCATCCTGTTTACATCGATTTGTTTTTAATTTGCATGTCGTCTTATCAGGATAGTGCTGTCAAATGCCCCGCCATGTTGTGAAGCGGAGGATAATGTTTAGTTAGTATTGATCAAATTGAACCTCTTTTTGCTTTTGTTTTAAGTAATTCTCAAAATATTTTTATTCATAAATTATTGAAAAGTAGGAAGATAAAAAAAAGATCAATTTTTTTTTCAAAAAACATTTGGAGGATAATAAAAAGGTATTACTTTTGCACTCCCAATCGCGGTGAACGAGGATAAAGCGAGGTAGTAGCGAGAAGGGCCAGGTGACTGGAAAGAAATAAGTTCTTTGAAGAGATGAAGCCAAA
>DISP01000068.1 GCA_002421995.1 Bacteroidales bacterium UBA6207
GAACGAAGCGACTTTAGCGAACGAAGCGAAGGAAGCGATGAGGCGAACGAAGAGAACGAAGCGAACTGAGCGAAGGAAGCGATGAGGCGAACGAAGAGAACGAAGCGACTTTAGCGAACGAAGCGAAGGAAGCGATGAGGCGAACGAAGAGAACGAAGTGACTTTAGCGAACGGAGCGACTTAAGCGAACGAAGAGAACGAAGAGAACGAAGGGGTTGGAAATCATTGATTTCTCTGCGTCTGCGGTTAAAAAAATGAACGCAACCGGAGCCTTTTCAATCAATCCCGGCTTCGAGTTTAGATCGGGATGCAAGCTTTTTGAGGTAAACAAATTCAAATGCATGTACGAAAGATACAAAATATTAGTATTATTTATTGATATTGATGTACTTAGTGCTTTTTCAGCAGACCCAAACTAACCAGGAAAATAAAAAAGGACGGGTTACTTGACTTTTGGGATTTGGTACTGTAAATTTGTTGATCAAAACTAACGACACTTTTCATTCTGCTTTTACTGATCATTCTGCTTTTACTGAATCTTTTTCTCACTATATCACAAAAGGAAGGAAAATATGAAAGCCGTCCACATTGTTAAAATCAAACACCCAAAGGTTGTTGAGGGAATTGTTATTTTTTTGGTTCTGCTCCTCACCGGTGTTTCATGTCATAAAACAGAAACCAAAAAAGAGTCAGATTTTCAGCTGGTTGTGAATAAACTCATCTTTTATCCCGAAAAACATGTCGCACTGAATTTCGCCATCGCGCCAATAGATGAAACTGAACCATACACACTGAAATGGTACAATCCTGATTCATTGACCGGAACAGGCCCCCACACCCTCCGTTTCTCTGAAAATACCTTGGTTGATTTCGAAGTTTTGATTCCAGGACTCGCATCAAAGAGGTTTTCGTGGCAGGTATTGTTTGATACCATTGATTCGGTAAAATACGATTACAGAAACAATTATGAAGGAAGATATATTTGCGAGGTTACGTCAACAAGCAACGGAACAACCGTGACTTATCAGGACACACTGAATGTTCTAAAAAATTCCGTTTTTCCGCGGGTAAACATCCAAAACCGAACTGATATCCAACAACAATGGGAAGGCAACGTAATGATCTATCAGAATGCAAATGGATTCAATAATTCAGCTGATGGTGAGTTTTTTGGCTATCATTCAGGCGTAACTTTCCGAAACGATAGTCTGTTCTATACTATCAGCGGACCTTTAGGCAATTATTATACCATGGTTTACAAAGGCATAAAGATGAAAAGTAATTAGTTGACTCCTTAGCAATTACTTCTCCACCTGGCATTTTCATCCTGAAATTACCCTATTACGGCACGCTTTCAACAGATATCGAATCAGGTTTCTGTCAGTTCTCTTTCAAATCATACACCACATTGGTTATTATTTCAAGTCCTCACATTTGTGGGGTTTCAAAACAAGAATTTTTATCTTTGAAAAAAAAATGAAAAGAAACACGATAATTTTCATCATTCTCACCTTGCTGGCGGGATGTGAATAAACAACAAATAGCAGTAAAAATATGGACAATGCAGATAATACTATTGAGTCGGCTGACAAAACTGACGAAACAACACCTAAAGTGACTGGTATTGGTGGTATATTTTTCTTTTCGGACGATCCCCAAAAAACAAAAGAGTGGTATGCCAGACATCTTGGCCTCGAAGTGAACCAATGGGGATCAAGCTTTGAGTTTAGAAATGCCAACAAGCCCGATGAGATCAATTACCTTCAGTGGAGTCCATTTGCGCATGGAAGTGAATATTTCGTCCCCTCAAAAAAGGAATTTATGATCAATTACCGGGTTCAGAACATTGAAGGTCTTGTTAGAAAGCTCCGTGAAAGTGACGTGACGGTTCTCGACAGTATCGAAACTTATGATTATGGCAAATTCGTACATATCATGGATGCCGATGGCAACAAAATTGAACTTTGGGAACCTGTTGACAGTGTTTTCACGGCAATGGGACTGAAAACCACCAAATAACAACTGCAGCAAAAATCAATAATCTAAAAAATAGTGAATATGACAGATAGCAAACAACTTAGTTCGCAACAAACCGCCGATCTTATCGGACTTCTTGAGGTACGGTTCAAGAAAAACATGTTTCGCCATCAGGGTATGGATTGGATGAACGTAAAAGATAAACTGCTTTCCGACACCCGGAAGCTATGGTCGCTCAACGCGATGGAGCAAAGCGGAGGCGAACCAGATGTGATTGGTTATGAACCAGATAGCAATACCTACACTTTTGTGGATTGTGTGGCTGAGAGCCCCAAAGGACGTCGTAGTTTGTGCTACGACCGCGCAGCCCTGGATGCCCGAAAAGAATTCAAACCCGAAAACAGCGCGCTGGATATGGCAGCTGAAATGGGTATTGAGCTGCTGAATGAACAGCAATATGCTGATTTACAAAAATTTGGAAAACTCGACACCAAAACCTCAAGTTGGATCAAAACTCCTGACAATATCAGGAAACTTGGCGGAGCACTTTTTTGCGAATACCGCTACGGACATGTTTTTGCGTTTCACAACGGAGCCCAATCCTATTATGCCGCGCGGGGTTTCCGGGGATTGCTCCGTATCTGACATTTTTTACATTAAGCATAATGGCAATCGTCACTCTTACCAGTTGTAATACGGTTTATGAAGCACATCTGATCAAAGGTGTGCTCGAAACCAATGGAATACAATGTTTCCTGACAAATGAAAATATTTCAGTGATTCTACCCCACCTTGGCGGAATGATGGGATCCGGTGTGCAGGTGATGGTGGAGGAAAATGACATCCAACTTGCCAGTGAACTAATTCACAATCAAGATTCCCCCTTTTTCAACAAAAATGATTTCGTCTGCTAACGGGTTTGGGCAGGAGGTGCAAATAGTCCAATAAGCATATATTTGCCTCGCTCTTTGCAAGGCCGATTTTAGAAATGTTACTCATGAGTACGAGCACAATTCTGGTTGAGATGTTTGCGATGATTTCAGTGGCGGTGCCGATGCTTCGGCAACCCCGTTCAGAATATTTCCTCTGCCAAAAGCACATCTCCTTAGAGCATTTTAAAACTTAGGGAAATGGAAGAAGAAAAAATTTCAATGGAAATTGTCAATCCACATGCCGCAGGAATTGACATTGGCAGCCGCTCGCATTGGGTGGCTGTGGGGCAAAGTGAAAAAGACATCAGAGAGTTCGATGTTTTCAACCAGGATTTGTTTGAAATGGCTGATTGGCTGCATGAAAAGCAGGTGAAAACTGTTGCTATGGAAAGCACCGGCACTTATTGGCAGAATTTATATGCTGTGCTGATGTCTAAAGGTTTTCATGTGATATTGTGCAATGGCAAATTCACTAAGAACATCAAAGGCAAGAAAACTGACGTAAAAGATTGTCAGTGGATACAGAAGCTTCACAGCCTGGGTCTGCTCAGCAGTAGTTTTCTGCCCGATGGTAAAACCGAAGAACTGCGCACCTATTGCCGGCAAAGAGCCAATCTGCTTCATCAGGCGGCGGCCAGCTCAAGAAAAATGCAGAAGAACCTTCGGTTGCTCAACCTGCGCCTGGATGTGGTAGTGAATGATATTTGCGGATTGACAGGTCTGCTGATCATAAGAGCCGTCTGCAATGGAGAAACAAACCCACAGAAACTTGCAGCACTTCGTCATGGAAATTGCCGAAAAAGCGAAGCTGAAATTGCCAGAGCATTGCAGAGCAATGGCCGTAAAGACTACCTCTTCGCCCTTAAGCAAGAACTTGACACCTACGATCATCTTCAAAAGAAAATTGAACAATGCGACGTGGAAATAAAAAAAATGCTGGACGAGATCATCAACTCCGATGACAACAAGCGTCAGCATCACCTTGACCCCAAACCTCACAAAAGGATTAACAAAAACACACCCGAAAACATTGACCTGAACCTGAAATCTTATCAGATGTTTGAAGGCACAGACCTTTTGGCTATTGAGGGAATGAGTTACTCAACCGTATTGTCGCTGATGAGCGAAGTAGGCGTTGAAGGCATTCGTAAGTTTCCAACTGCCAAGCATTTTTGTTCATGGCTGCGCATAGCTCCCAACAATAAAGTCAGTGGCGGAAAAGTGCTTTCGAGCAAAGTACCAAAAGGCAGCAGCAGGCTCAAAATAGCCTTGCGCAATGCCGCCAATGCAATAGGCAATTTGAAGGACTCAACACCGCTGAGAGACTTTTTTCAGCGAATCAATTTCCGAAAAGGACGTGTATCGGCCATTAGTGCCACAGCCCGAAAACTTGCTGTCATCATCTGGAACATGGTGGTCAAAGGTGTGCCTTACAACAACCCGGCAGGATATCTATTTTTAGACCAAAAAAGAAAACTCGGGCTTGTCAAGCGCATTCAGAAACAAATCACTAAATTTGCCATTACTGTTGATGATCTGCAGATTATTAAAATGTAAATTACTCAATATCATTATGTTAGAATATCGTTAGTCAGAA
>DISP01000088.1:0-57134 GCA_002421995.1 Bacteroidales bacterium UBA6207
TCGTTGGCGCAATTGACGTGTGTATCTGCCGGCTTCCCACACTGATGGCAGCGCCCAATCACATCCTCAGTGATTCGCTCTCCCATCCTGTCGTCAAACACAAAGTTTTTCCCAATAAACTTTGGTTTCAGCCCTTCCATTTTAACCTGATGAGCATAATTGATTACGCCTCCTTTGAGCTGAAAAACATTTTCAAAGCCTTTGTATTTGAGATATGCCGAAAATTTCTCACACCTGATTCCTCCAGTGCAATAGAGCATTACATTGTCAGGTTTCTTCTTTTCGAGCATCTCAACGATAATCGGAATAGAAGCTTTATAGGTGTCAACATCGGGAAGAATTGCTCCTTCAAAATGCCCAACCTCATGTTCGTAGTGGTTTCTTAGGTCAACCACCACGGTATTGGGCTCTTCCATTTTTCGGTGGTAGCTGAGTGCATCGAGGTGTGTGCCAACGTTGTAAATATCAAACTCACTATTAATCAAACCATCCGACAATACTTTGTGCTTGACTAAAATCTTGAGTTTGTAAAACGAAAGCCCGTCATCCTCAATGGCTTTGTTGAGCAGGATGCCTTGCAACAACGAATGTTGCCGGCAAAAATCTGTAAAATCCTGCATTGTTGGCTCAGGAACACTTATTTGTGCATTGATGCCTTCTGTGGCCACATAAATTCTTCCAAACACACCCAACTCACTCATCTTGAGGTAAAGCTCATCGCGAAATGATTGTGGGTCAGCAATTTCTACAAATTTGTAAAATGATAGTGTGATGCGCTTAAACGCTTCGTTGAGCAGCTTCTTTTTCAGCTCTTCTTTGTTTTCTTTATTATGCAGAATCATTCTAAATAAGGATTGCTGCAAAAGTAACAAAAACTAAATAACCCCGCAAAAACAGGGTTACATAGTTATTGAAGATTTAAAAAAAGTAGGTCTATTTCAGGTATTCCAACACGCTGCTTGTTACATATTCGAGTGTTTCGTCATCAAACTCTGTGTGCATGGGCAATGAAATAACGTTTTTGCTAAGATGTTCTGTAACAGGGAAATCACCGTCCTTGTAGCGTGGGTCGAGGTAAGCTTTTTGCAGATGCAAAGGAACCGGATAATAAATGGCGCTTGCAATACCTTTTGACTGCAAATGATCCATAAGTCCTTGGCGGTCAATGTTGTTTGTTACTAAAGTGTATTGGTGGAACACATGCGTTGTGAAATCGGCTGTTGTGGGAGTTTTTAGCTTTTCGCATGCTTCAAAGGCTTTATTGTAGAAGTTGGCTGCATATTGACGTGCTTCGGCATACGCATCCAGCCGTTTGAGTTTGATATCCAGAACAGCAGCCTGAATGCTGTCGAGACGCGAGTTTACCCCAACTACATCGTGATAATACCTCACTTTCATGCCATGATTTACGACAATCCTGAGCTTGTCGGCCAACGCATCATCATTTGTAAAAATAGCTCCTCCATCGCCGTAGCAGCCCAGATTTTTTGACGGGAAAAAGGATGTGCAGCCGATGTGTCCGATAGCTCCGGCTTTACGGGTGCTACCATCTTTTGAGGTGTATACTGCACCAATAGCTTGCGCATTGTCTTCGATAACAAACAAATTGCGTTTGTCGGCAATTTCCATCAAGCGGTCCATATCGGCGCATTGACCGAACAAATGAACCGGTACGATGGCTTTTGTTTTTGGTGTTATCGCTTTTTCAACTGCTTCAGGGTCAATATTAAAGGTGTCCGGGTCAACGTCCACGAGCACCGGTGTGAGTTGTAACAAAGCAATCACCTCTGCTGTTGCAATAAATGTGAACGATGTAGTTATCACCTCATCTCCCGGTTTCAGGTCGAGTGCCATCATGGCTATTTGGAGCGCATCGGTACCATTGGCACAAGGTATCACGTGTTTTACCCCAAGGTATTTTTCCAGATTTTGTGCAAATTGTTTTACGGCCGGACCATTGATAAAACTGGTGTTTGTGAGAATTTCGGCGATAGCCTGATCTACTTCCGGCTTAATTTTTTTATATTGACCGGCAAGGTCAACCATTGGGACGTTTTTCATGCAATGTTAATGTTGAAATTTTAGCCTGCAAAGGTATTGATAATTATTTCACAGAGGTTCTGTTGTGATTCAATTCAATTTTGGGAGATAAAAAAAACGGCAGGATTTTCTCCTGCCGTTTTCAGTTCACACACAACTTATTACACTAATCCTTGTGCAAGCATGGCATCGGCCACCTTGACGAATCCACCGATATTGGCACCATTCACATAATTAATGGTTCCATCGGGTTGAGTTCCGTATTTAACACAGGTTTGGTGAATATCTTTCATGATCTGATGCAAACGTGCATCAACTTCTTCGCGCGTCCATGACAAGCGGAGGGAGTTTTGGCTCATTTCAAGTCCGGATGTTGCAACACCGCCTGCATTGGCTGCTTTGCCTGGGCCGTATAGAATTTTGGCTTTGATGAACACCTCAACAGCTTCGGGTGTTGATGGCATGTTTGCACCTTCTGAAACAACATAGCAACCATTTTTAACAAGAAGTTTTGCTTCTTCTTCGTTCACTTCGTTTTGCGTTGCGCAAGGCATGGCAACATCACATTTTACCACCCATGGTCTTTCACCTTCGTGGTAAGTGGCTGCCGGATATTTGGCCACATATTCCGAAATACGACCACGTTTCACGTTTTTCAAATTCAAAACAAATGCAAGTTTTTCAGCATCAATGCCATCCGGATCGTAAATGTATCCATTCGAATCACTGAGCGTAACAACTTTTCCACCCATTTGAGTTACTTTTTCGCAGGCATATTGCGCCACATTGCCCGATCCCGAAACGGCTACAACTTTTCCTTTTAGACTGTCGCCCCTGGTTTTCAGCATTTCTTCGGCAAAATAGGTTGCGCCATAGCCAGTTGCTTCCGGACGAATCAATGAGCCGCCCCACTCAAGGCCTTTGCCTGTTAACACGCCTGTAAATTCATTGCGCAGACGTTTATACTGCCCGAAAAGGAATCCGATTTCACGACCGCCAACGCCAATGTCGCCGGCAGGAACGTCAGTGTTTGGTCCGATGTGTCTGAAAAGCTCTGTCATAAAGCTTTGGCAGAAACGCATCACTTCATTGTCTGATTTTCCTTTGGGATCGAAATCGGAACCGCCTTTGCCACCACCCATAGGCAGGGTTGTGAGCGAGTTTTTGAATACTTGTTCAAATGCTAAAAATTTCAGAATGCCGAGGTTCACGGTAGGGTGAAAACGCAATCCGCCTTTGTATGGACCAATTGCGCTGTTCATCTCAATTCTGAATCCTTTGTTGATCTGTACTTCGCCTTTGTCATCGAGCCACGGAACACGGAAAAGTATTACCCGTTCGGGTTCAACAACTCTTTCAAGAATTTTTGCTTCGCTGTATTGAGGATGTTCCTCAATGTAGGGAATCAGCGATTCAACTACTTCATGTACAGCCTGATGAAACTCGATTTCACTTGGATTTTTGGCAATAACCTTTGCCATGAAATCGTTCAATTTTTTCTCATAATGTGATGACATAAGCTTAAATTATTAAAGTTAAAAAAATGACTTTTAATTTTCATTCAAACTTAAACAACCTTTATGGATACATTTTGGATTGCCGGCGCTTTTGGTGGGATTGCGTAGGAAATTCAGTAAATCACGCAAACAAAGTTGCAAAATTATGTTGCAATTATCAAATCAATATTTACATATACTATTGATATACAATTAAATAAATCAAAATTAAGTTTGAATTCGTTTGACAACCTATTATCTTAGATGAAACACGATATTGCCCCAATAATAGGTGGCAAGTGTTATAATTACTGCAGCTAAAAGATTGATAAACAGACCTGTTTTTGCCATTTGAGCAACGCTGATGCGCGAGCTGCCAAAAATGATGGCATTCGGCGGTGTGGCCACCGGAAGCATAAAGGCCATGGAAGCCGAAAGGGTAGCCGGAATCATCAGCAGCAACGGATTGAGATTGTTTTGAATGGCTATCCCTGCCAGAATTGGAAGGATCATTTCGGTTGTTGCAGTGTTTGAGGTAACCTCGGTGAGAAATGTTACCAATAACGAAATCATAAGAATCACAACGATAGGCGGGAGCGCGGTAAAGGCCGAAAGTTGGTTTCCAAACCACAAGGCGAGGCCGCTTTCCTTGAAACCGGTTGCAAGCGCAAAACCACCACCGAAAAGTAGTAAAATGTGCCAGGGAAGACGCGAAGATGTTGCCCAATCCAGGATTTTTTCATTTTTATTTCCAGACGGTATTAAAAATAACAGCAAAGCCATAAAGATTGCCACAGTACCATCATTGATAAATTTGCTGGCCGGAAAAAATGACGACCATCCTACGATGGTAAATGAACCTATCGCGAGGTTTGACCGCGTGATCCAGAATAACGCAAGTAAAACAAAAACAAGCAAAACTATCTTTTCTTCATATTTCATTTTGCCCATCTGCTGCAGTTGCTGCCGGAACAGATTTTTTTTTGCCATTTTGTTCCGGTTAGCCGCTGGTTTAAACCGTATGAATAAGTAAGCCCAAACCAAAATGAATATTGACAAACTCAGCGGAAAAGCAAATATCAGCCATTGTGCAAACGAAACTTCGGCAGCATCGGGAAAGTAAATATGAAAAATCCTGACAAACGACAAATTGGGAGGTGTTCCGACAAGGGTTGCAATACCGCCTATTGAGGCGCTGTAGGCTACCCCCAGCAACAATCCAGCGCCAAAGCGATTGCTGTCTTCTTTTGTATAATATGCATTCATGTTGTTCAGCAATGAAAGCGTAATTGGCAACAACATCATCACAGTTGCGGTGTTTGAAATCCACATGGAGAGCAAAAAGGAAGACAACATGAATCCGAGTAAGATGCGGGCCGGACTCGTTCCGGTTATAGCCAAAACATACAAGGCCATTCGCTTGTGGAGCATCCATTTTTCCATCGCTAAGGCAACCAGAAAGCCCCCCATAAACAGAAAAATAACATCATTGAAATAGGCTGTTGAAACGTCTTTGCCATCCATTATTCCCAACAATGGGAACAAGGCAACCGGAATTAATGACGTTACAGCCAGCGGTACAACTTCTGTGACCCACCAGACTGCCATGAGAATTGCAACGCAAAGCATCGGTTTTACAGCTGCCTGATCGGCCGCAATTTCGACGAAAAACAAAACATACATCAGCACCAATGGGATGATCACAAAACTGATTAATGATTTAATATTCATGCAGTTAATATAGATTATTTAGCTGATGAGGTTTGGTGCGTATGTACTTAAAGTTTAACAAATTTAGCCAGCAAAACTTTCTCATCCACCATAATACTAAGAACATAAATTCCCGGAATCAGCTGGTCAGTGTTGATCTCAATTTGATTTTTACTTATTATTCCGTATGAGAAAGCCATTTCTGTCATGCTGCTGTTTAAGATTTTCAGTGCAATAGGTTTGATTGATTGAAGCTTGTGCTCCAGAATCATCGTTTTTGATGCAGGATTAGGGTAAAGCCTCAAAGTAGAAAAATTTTGCACCGTTTCAATTCCCGTGGTTTCGTTTAGTATTTCGTTGAGGTCAAAGTCAACAAAATCACTTAGATATGCGGGTGAGGTTTTCTTGACAGCAATTCTGAAATGATTTTGCGATGGGGCAAATTGCATCAGCTGAATGTTGTTGCTTTGATGCGACCAGTCGCGCATTAATGTCCAGTTTTCCTCAACGCCCAACATTGTGCCGTTTCCAATGTGGTTTCTGATGGAGTTGTAGCGTGAGCAGAAATGCAACAATTCATTACGCGCTATCTGATAGTTGGCGCAATAGAGGTTGTCGCCAGGAATGCTGTCTGCAAATCCATTTGTTCGGTAAACATGTGTTGGAGCTGTTGGTGCAAGCTCTGCTATCATGGCCGTATGATCATCATCAGCAGCCTCATCTGCCACACAGCTGATAATATAAGCGTTTGCAAAACCATTTGACGAGTTATTCATAACTGATTCTAAATCAGCCGCATCATTGATGCCATCCTGGTTATAATCCAATACCTCCACCGCTTCACGCATTGCAAACCAAATTGGTTTGTAAGCTTTTCCCTGCTGACCGGCGCCGCTGTAATCGTCCATCATGTGCTGAAAAACAGCTGTCTGGTTGTTGATTCCCGACAAAGCGCCCATCATTCCGGCAAATCCGATCATCATCCAGTTTTGTTCGTCTTGTTCGGCAGGTTGGTGAATCACGAGCAGGTGATTATTTAACAGCACTGAATTGCTTGACCAGTCGAGATGTCGGGTAGCAACCGCATGTCCGTTCAATGATGTGCCATTTGTGGCATCGCCCCAACTGATCAAGGTTGAGCAGCCTGGACCCCCTTTCATACCAAGCAGGCCCTGAATATCGAGCATGGCATTGCCAACAAGCAAGTCGGTGATGTCAAGATTGTTTGGGTTGTTTCCCGAAGCATTCATGCCTTCAATGATTGCAGCTGCTTCAACAAGGTGTTTTTCTTCAAACTCAAAATTTGTTTCATTCAGTATCAGGCTGCGCGCAGTGGAATAGTAGTTGCCAAAACCTGGTTTGATGTAGTTGTTCATCATTGTATTTATCTGGCTTCCCATGATGAAACCATAGGCATATCCTCTTTCGGCATGTGTTCCCCAAATTCGTAATACTTTGAACGACGGACTATCATATAGTATTTCACCCTGTGGAGACTGTGCTTGCGCGAGAGGGTTTATAACAGCCGACAGGAGCACTAAGAAACAAAATAACTGGATTTTTTTCAACAGACTTGTTTTCATATGGCGTTGTTTATTGAACAAGAAAGGAATAACTGGTTCAAAAGTATAAAAATAATACGCTGATTACAAGTGAAATAATAAAAAAAAAGCCGCGCTATGGCGGCTTTCAATATGTTTTACCTGATTTTAGTAGCGATCAAGGCAATTCAAATCACCGAATGCAATTTTCAGACGCTCGACCACAGCTGTTTCACCTTCGCGCAACCATTTGCGTGGATCGTAGTATTTTTTGTTCGGACTGTCTTCGCCTTCAGGGTTTCCGATTTGCCCTTGAAGATAAGCATGGTATTTGATGTCGAATTTACGAATTCCATCCCAATAAGCCCATTGGGTATCAGTGTCAATATTCATTTTCACAACACCATAATCCAGTGATTCGTTGATCAGTTCTGGTTCAGAGCCTGAACCGCCATGAAACACGAAATTAACCGGATTGATAGCTGTATTGTGTTTTTTCTGGATGTATTCCTGTGAGTTGCGAAGAATTTTTGGTTGAAGTTTAACGTTTCCTGGTTTGTAAACACCGTGTACATTGCCAAATGCTGCTGCAACAGTGAAGCGGTCGCTCACGCTGCTGAGCACTTCATATGCCTGACAAACTTCTTCGGGTTGTGTGTAGAGTTTTGAACTGTCAACACCGCTGTTGTCCACACCGTCTTCTTCACCGCCTGTAATGCCGAGTTCAATTTCGAGGGTCATTCCCATTTTCGACATTCTTTCGAGATAACGCTTGCTGATTTCAAGGTTTTCATCAAGAGGTTCTTCCGATAGGTCGAGCATATGCGAACTGAAAAGAGGTTTACCATGCTGGGCAAAGAATTTCTCACCGGCATCAAGGAGGCCGTCAATCCAGGGAAGGAGTTTTTTTGCAGCGTGATCTGTGTGAAGAATTACTGGAATGCCATACATCTCAGCAATTTGATGCACATGCAAAGCTCCTGCAATTGCACCGGCAACCGCGGCTTTCTCGCCGCTGTTCGATAAGCCTTTTCCGGCATAAAATGCAGCGCCTCCATTCGAAAACTGTACGATTACCGGAGAGTTGACCAATTTAGCTGCTTCAAGCACAGCATTGATTGAATTGGTTCCGACTACATTGACAGCCGGCATAGCCCAGCGGCCTTTTTTTGCTGCTTTAAAGATATCCTGTAAAACATTGCCGCTAGCAACTCCCGGCGCTACAAAGGATGAAAGTTTTTCTGACATAATTATATGATATTAAGTTATTTAACTAATAATTTCTTTATTGTTTCCATGCACCCTGAAAGGGCGCTGAGCTTATTCGCAAAGCTACAAAAATCCATTGAAAGTGCTGTTCAAAAGGCTGCTATTATCTTTGTTTGCGCTTATGCAATCGGTTTAGATTTTAAATGAAGGAAATAAAAAAGCCGGTTTCATACCGGCTTTTATCGAATTGAAAATCAAAAGTCTATAGGATCAGCATTGCATCGCCGTAGGTGAAGAAGCGGTATTTTTCCGCAACAGCTTCTTTATATGCTTTCATCAGGAAATCATAATCTGCAAAGGCCGAAACCTGCATCATCATTGGTGATTTGGGCATGTGAAAATTGGTTACCATTGCATCAGCCATTCCAAAATCGTAAGGGGGGAAAATAAATCTGTTCGTCCATCCCTTATATGGCTTGATGCGACCGGCTATTGTAACAGCTGATTCAAGCGCTTTCATTGTGGTGGTTCCAACTGCCACGATGCTGTTTCCGCGGGCTTTGCCCTCATTGATCATTTGGGCATTGTCTTCGTCAATAAACATTTCTTCTGAATCCATCTTGTGTTTCGTAAGATCCTCAACCTCAATGGTTCTGAAGTTTCCCATTCCTGTGTGTAAGGTCACCTCCGCAAATGAAACACCGATAAGCTCGAGGCGTTTCATCAACTCACGGCTGAAGTGCATCCCGGCTGTGGGAGCTGCGATTGCGCCTTCGTGTTTCGCGAAGATGGTTTGATAACGATCAGCATCTTCCGGTTCAACTTCGCGCTCATGGATTTTCGGAAGTGGTGTTTTGCCAAGTGAGTAGATCGTTTTTTTAAACTCTTCGTATGGTCCGTCAAACAAAAAGCGTAAAGTTCTTCCACGCGATGTGGTGTTGTCAATAACCTCGGCAACAAGTGATTCGTCGTCGCCAAAATAGAGCTTGTTACCAATACGGATTTTTCGCGCCGGATCAACAAGCACATCCCACAGGCGGCTTTCGCGATTTAACTCGCGCAGGAGAAATACTTCGATTTTTGCGCCGGTTTTTTCTTTTTCACCATACAAACGTGCGGGAAAAACCTTAGTATTGTTCAAAACGAAGATGTCGCCATCTCTGAAGTATTCCAGGATGTCTTTGAAAATTCGATGCTCGATAGTTTGATCTTTACGGTTCAGAACCATGAGACGCGATTCATCTCTGTTCTTTGGGGGGTAGCTTGCAATAAGATTTGCGGGCAGGTTAAACCTGAATTGAGAAAGTTTCATGTGCTTAATCTTTATTTATCCAACTTGATTTATAAAAAATCCACCTATTATTTTAAGCATTTGAGGGAGTAAAGGCTGCAAAGGTAATTCAGGACAGAGGCGATGTCAAGTAAAGTTTAAATCTTCGCAAAGAAAGTGTATAAAATACTCAAACTTGTTTGTTCGGATTTTGGTTGTGGCCTTCATTTTCAGGAAATCTTTTTTTTCCTTCTTCCTGAAAAAATTGTCTTAATTCATCAATGGTTTTGGCCTGTGCAACATCAAAACTACCGATTCGTGTCCTGCGAAGTGCTGTGAGACACGCACCGTTGTTGAGGGCTTTTCCAAAGTCATGCGCCAAACTTCTAATATAAGTGCCTTTGGTGCATTCAACAATAAAATCAACCTCAGGCTTTTCAATACGGGTGAGCTCGAACCTGGTAATGGTAACTTTACGTGGAACAAGTGCAACCTCCTGTTTGCTGCGTGCATAATCAAAAGCTCTTTTGCCATCTATTTTTATGGCAGAATAGCGTGGTGGCAGCTGACTTATTTCACCCTTGAAAAGATACGTTGCTTTGTGCATATCTTCTTCTGTGACTGACGCTATGTCAAATACCGCATCAACTTCTGTTTCAAGGTCGTAGGAAGGAGTTGTCTGTCCCAGTTTCAGGGTTCCGGTATAGGTTTTGTCCTGGTCCTGGAAGAGCTGTATTTGCTTGGTCATCTTGCCTGTGCATACGATAAGCAATCCGGTTGCAAGGGGATCAAGCGTGCCTGCATGACCTGCTTTGAGTCGCTGAATTCGTAAATGTTTCCTGGCCAGCACGCGCAAATGATTCACTACATCAAAAGAGGTCCAGCCTATAGGTTTGTCAATGAGCAATACCTCGCCCGTTTCAAAATTATAATCCATTAAACAACACTTAGATCGTAACCCATTGCATACATGAGTAAAATAATGAGCCCAACCACGATTCTGTAGTAGCCAAAATATTTAAAACCATAGCGTGTTAGCAAACTGATGAAGGTCTTTATGGCAACCAGCGCAACAAGAAATGCCACAAAATTGCCCAAAAGTAAAATGCTGATATGCGATGAGTCAATGGTTTGATAATTTTGAAAAAGCTTATACCCCGCAGCGGCAAACATGGTTGGAACCGCTAGAAAGAATGAAAACTCAGCAGCTGTTTTCCTGTCGAGTTTTTGTGCCATTCCACCAATAATTGTTGCAGCCGATCTGGATACTCCCGGAATCATGGCTATACACTGATACAATCCGATTTTAAATGCTCCCTTATAACTCAACTCATTGTTATTATTGTTGTTAAGAAACCATTTGTCAACAAAAACCAATACAATTCCACCAAGAACAAGCATCGCTGCAACAACAATCACATTTTCCAACATGCTGTCAATGAAATCAGAGGCCAAAAAACCAATCACAGCAGCCGGTAAAAACGCAATAAACAGCTTATAGTAAAATGTAAAACTCTGAAAAAATTGTTTCCAGTATAAGAACACAACTGCCAGTATTGCTCCGAATTGGATGTTAACAGTGAAAGCTTTCACAAAATCATTGATTTCCATTCCCAGAAGCTCTTGGGTGATGATCATATGTCCGGTTGAGGAGACAGGTAAAAACTCGGTCAATCCTTCAACAATGGCAATAACAATGGCTTCGATAATGCTCATGCTAGTTTTTAGGTTTCTTCATAATTGCATAGATTTCAACAACATAACCTGCAAGAACCATGAGTGGTGCAAGTGTCCAGCGTTGAAAACTGAAAATGCCTTTACTAAAAACGTCAGGATTGTCGGAGCCACCACCCGCCATAAGCAGGAAGCCAACCACAATCAACCCAATACCAAGAATTACCCACTTATAGTTTTCACGGTCAAAGGCGAACTGTCTTTCGTCGTTGCCTTCATTCATTTGGGGATTACTGTTTTTGAGTGACATAAATATGATTATTTTGATGCAAAAGTAATGGTTTTTCAGTTGTTTCCTGAGATTTAGCTTTATTTGTGACTTATACAAACCAATTTTGGCCGATGTCCGATATTGCAAATTGCATCACCGGCTGGCGAAACGAAAAATTTATGTGACCATCGTTCAATATGAAGGCTTTTTTAAATAAGCCGGATGAAATCCTATTTTCCTGTTTTGACTGATGATTCCCTGATAATGATATCCACCGGCAGTTTCACCGAACGCTCTTCTTCTCCAATGCTTTGCCTGATCAGCTGCTTATAGAGCAGGTTAAAAGCGCGTTCGCAAATATGGTCAACGGGCTGTTCGATTGACGAAACAGAAGGTTGCGTAAAGGCAAAATACTTTACTTCGTCGAATCCAATCAATGCAACTTCGTCAGGAACTTTCACCGAAAGTTTTTTTAACGACCTCAAACAGGCCGATGTAAGGTTGTTGTTTAGTGTAAAAATTGCCTCAGGAAGATGTCCGCTCTGATACATCTTAAGTATGTGCTCATTCATTGCCTGCTCAATATTATCAAAGGGCACCGTTAGATTCCAGGCCGCAGGAACACTCAAACCGGCTTCAGAAAGTGCGCTCTCAAATCCTTTAAGCCGATCACTGATGGTTGAAATATGTGCCGGTGAAATGGATATTAAAGCAAAGTCTTTGAGTTTTTGCGACAAAAGGTGGCGTGCAGCCATGCGTGCTCCTCCATAATTGTCAACCGAAACGTTTGGGGATTTCATGCCCTCGAAAGTCCTGTCAATCAACACATGCGGAACTTCAGATTCAACAAGCCTGTCGCAGAAATCTGTTGTGTCCTGGCATGTTGAAATGATCAATCCATCAACTTTGCGGTTGAGCAAAAGCTTAATTTGCTCTTCTTCCTTGCGCGGATTTTCGTCCGAACTACAAATCACCACACTGTATCCCTGATGCCATGCATAATCTTCTATCTTACGGGCAATGCGGGCATAGAAAATATTGGATATATCACTGACTATCAGTCCGATGGTCTTTGTTTTTCCGGTTCTGAACCCTTGTGCCAATACATTCGGCTGAAAGTTCATCTCTCTGATCTTTTCTTTTACCCGCTGTTGTGTTTCAGCACTTATTCCATGTTCGCTGGCTTTATTGTTGATAACAAGCGAAACCAAGGTCTTTGAAACACCCAGACTATTGGCTACATCAGCGAGTGATGTTTTATTTTTCATGACATTATGATGTTTCTGCAAAGGTATTTTTTAATTGTGTTTGCTGTTTCCTTTTTCATTCATTGGATGTATAACAAAAAAAGGCCGCCTGAATTGGCAGCCTTTGATTGATTTTATTCGACTGATTAATCCTCCTGATGTGGGGCAACCAGCTCTATCAGCTCGGGAAGATCCATGCCAAGATTTTGAAGATGTGAAATTTTTGGCACACCATTTTTGGTCCAGCCACGGCGCAGATAAACTGCATCAAGCAGTTGTTCGTAGCGGTTCTCGCGATATTCCCTGAGTTTTGCCATTTTTTCTTCTACGGTTTTACCGGCAGGATCAAAACCGGCAAGCTCAAGCAATTGCTTGTCATATCTTTCCTGACGTGACAAATATTCTTCGGCAGTGACAGGTCCTGCAGCGCGATAGGGTTGTGCATCGTGCTTTCTAACGCCATAACCGCGGCGGAGGTTAAAGATACGCTGGAAATTATACACCCTTTCCGACATTCTGATCATCTCGTGTTTGTCAAAATCTTTGCCTGTAACAGCTTTGTAAATAGTGACATAGTTGTCAACATGTTCAGGAACTTTTGCAGGCTCATCTGTTTCGTGGTTGTTTTCGGGTTCAACATCATTCCACGGCAGTTTGCACAATCCCATCAGCCCAAACCAGGTTCTGAACATTGGGAAATAATGAAGAGCCTCGGCTTTGGCTTCAAAAGTTGGAATTTGGTTGTTAACCATATCCATAAATATAAGCCAGGCTTCATCGTGCTGCGGCCCTTTATTGGTCATGGCATAACCACCCTGTTGGGCCAAAGATTCCTTGCTGACATATTGCGAGTATTCCAAACCTTTGTTTTCCATGGCTATGTCTTTCAAAAATTGCGGATCGCCCCAGCCATTGGCAATGAACATTTCTTTTAGTTTTCTAACGCCTAATCCTGCCGTGACACCAAATCCTTCGCCTCTGCCAAGTTGATGCAGCAGCTCCATGGCGGCATCTGCATTACCAAAATTGAGTTTCAAGCCTCCCGTACGTTCTTCGTTGAGCACACCATTTTCGAAACATTCCATCACAAAACCAAGTATTGTTCCCCAGGAAATGGTGCAAATGCCATAAGTGTCGCAATAAAAATTGGATTCAATTGTAAAGTCAGGATTAAAAATCCCAGCAATCGAACCCAGCGAAGAAGTTGTTTCATACTCCGGGCCATCAACAATAACCGACTGACCTTTGTAAGGGCCGGTGCGCAGTAAATAATTGTCAACTCCTTTGGCGCAAGCCATGTTGCAGCCGATCCAGCAACCATCGGGGATGCCTTGGGTGAACTTTGATTTCCATACCTCACCATGAATTTTGTCTGCCTCGGGATGGTTTCCAAACTTGAAGTTGTGAACCGGCAACAAGTCATAATCATTCATCACGTTGGTGAGGTGAGCAGTGCCTTTTGTGCGCATTTCGGCCTGGCTGTCGTCTAATTCACGCATTTCGCGGTTGAAACGCTGCCCGCGTTCCATAATAGCTTTCAAATCAACAACGTTGTTGAGGTTTCCTTTAACACCCGGAACTTTTGCCACCAGTGCTTTGATTTTTTTGTTCCTCAAAACAGTGCCGATTCCTCCTCTTCCGGCTTGTTTGAGCCTTACCTTTTTGCGCTTTGAATCATAAAAACTGAAATTAAGCATGCCAATCAGTGAGAAATCAGCAGCAGTGCCGGCCGACACAACAGCCACGTTTTTTTTGTCCTTTTCATCGTCTGCAAACATTTCGGTAAGCAACTCGGCCAATTCATGACTGTCAATGGGCTCGAAAGGTGCTTTGAAAATTTCAACTTTGTGATTGACACCGTCAATAAAAACAATCACATCTTCCGAAGCTTTTCCCTGCAATTCTAATGCATCGAAACCTGAAAATTTCAGGAATGGACCAAAATACCCACCCACATTGCTGTCCATAACCGAGTCGGTCTGAGGCGATATGCTCACGCAAATTGATTTTCCGGTTCCACTGTATTGTGTTATCCCTCCGACAGGACCCGAAGCAATGACTATTTCATTTTCAGCATCGTCCCACTTTGTGCCGGGTTGGGTGCCATCCCATAAGAGCCTTAATCCATATCCTTTTCCGCCTACAAATTTTTCTTTCATTAAGGAACCTACTGGTTTTTCCTTCACAGTATTATCTGATACGTTGATATACAATGTTTTATCAGTATATCCCTTGTTAAGTTCGGTCCATTTATAAGGCCAGCTAACCAGCGTTTCATGACCCTTCAGGATTTCATTCAATTCCATTTTATTTCTTTTTAGTTTATGTGATTTTTTTCACAAATGTAGTATTTTATCGTGCAATTGCTTCTTAAATGATTCATTAATAGCAATATGCAAAATATTGCATATCGGACACTTTTTACATAATGGGTTGCCTTCCTAATAATTAGGGTGATATTTAGAAAGATTATAAATATTTGTTTTCATGCCGAATTTTATCTTTGTATAAGATTTTGCACAACAATGGATTTTGAAACTATAAAAAACAGCTTAAATAAGAAAACAGTTGGCATAGCCGGTTGTGGTGGATTGGGTTCAAATGTGGCCGCTTCTCTCACCCGGGTCGGTATTGGCAAATTGGTTCTGGCTGATTTTGACAATGTGGAGCCAACCAATCTTAACAGACAGTTTTATTTTCACAATCAATTGGGAATGAGAAAGGTTGATGCTTTGACAATCAACCTCAGGGCCATCAATCCTCATATTGAACTCATTACTTTTCCCGGCTTGATTTCAGAAACCGAAGTTCCGGCTTTGTTCGGCAAATGCGATTGTGTGATTGAGGCTTTTGACAAAGCCGAAGCCAAAGTGATGCTGGTGGAAACAATGATGGACAAATTACCTCATAAGCCACTGATTGTCGGTAGTGGAATGGCGGGTATTGGTGGTTTTGATCAGATAAAACTGTTTAAGTGGACAAACAATATCTATGTTTGTGGTGATCTGGTTTCGGAAATCAGCAAAGAGCTACCGCCAATTTCGCCAAAAGTGAATATTGTTGCCAACCTGATGGCAGATTTGGCGCTTCAACTGTTATTAGGCCTGGATACCGGTTTGGACTAATTGAGGGGTAACACACTGAGCTTTCTTTTTCTGCAACCGATTTGTATTTTTCCGCAGTTGAATTTTTTATTTTTTTCTTGCACCGAAACAGCAAATACACGAACTTTACAATCGCTTATCACTAACCCAAATTAAACCATGAAACTTTTTTTTAACCTTCAATACGAAAGTCGCTGGGGACAAGTGGCTTATGTGGCTGGTTCGGCCGAACAGCTCGGTAGCTGGGATGTTGACAAGGCCTTGCCGATGAATTATCTCGGAAACAACGAATGGGGTGCCGAAGCCGATCTTGACAGCGGAATCTACCTGGAATACAAATACATAATCAAAGAAGGCAGCGGCTATACCTTTTGGGAAGGCGGAAACAACAGGCAACTTAGTGTATCAACTTATGATACGGTTGCGGTGAAAGATTACTTTCACCAGCTGCTCGATCCCGAACGTGTATTGCTCACAAAGGTTTTCACTGATGTTATCATGAAACCCGAAAGCATTTATAAACAAGCAAATGTCGTTCAAGCGGATGAGTTACTGCGGTTTTCTATTCTTGCACCCCGGGTGGGAGTAGGCTACGGAATGGCAATAAGTGGCAGCATTGCCAAATTGGGCAACTGGAAGCAGCCCGTATTGCTCTCAAACACCAACTTCCCCCAATGGGAGCTGGATATGGACGCGGCTGACTTTGGAAATGTGGTTTCATACAAATATTGTATTGTCAGACTTAGCGACCAGAAAATTGTGACCTGGGAAGAAGGAGAGAACAGATTGCTGTTTCCCGTCTCCTCCAAATCAAAAAACTCCCTAACGATCATCAGGGACGAACATTTCAAATATCCCGTCGGACAGTGGAAAGGTGCAGGCGTTGCAATGCCTGTATTTTCGCTTCGAACCAACAATAGTTATGGTGTTGGCGAGTTTAACGACCTGAAGAAATTGGTTGACTGGTGCGTCAAAACCGGATTACGAATGGTTCAGATACTTCCAATCAATGAAACTGTTGCAACACATTCGTGGCTCGATTCTTATCCTTATAAGTCCATCACGGTGATGGCTTTGCACCCCATGTATCTTCACCTGCCGGCCTTAGGCAGCCTGAAAGACAAGAAACTGATGAAGGAATTTGAAAAAAACCGGCTTGAATTAAACGCGAAGCCTTATGTTGATTATGTGGAAGTTACGAAAGCTAAAGCCCGTTATTTCAAACTTATTTTTGATCAAAACTGGGACGAACTTTCCAAATCGGATGATTACAAACTATTCTTCGAAGAAAACAAAGAATGGTTAAGACCATATGCAGCATTTTGCTACCTCCGGGATCAATTCAAAACCAGTGATTTCAGACAGTGGAGTGGTTACTCCACCTATAATCCCGATCAGATAATGGCTCTGACCGATCCGGCTCAGGCTTTCCACGAACACATTGCAGTTCATTATTTTCAACAGTATCACCTCGATAAGCAATTGCGCGAAGTTGTTGATTATGCACACCAAAAAGGTGTTGCGCTCAAAGGGGATATCCCGATCGGAATTAGTCCAAACAGCATCGAGGCCTGGACCGAACCAACACTTTTCAACCTTGATGGTCAGGCAGGTGCTCCACCTGATGATTTTGCAATGATGGGGCAAAACTGGGGATTTCCAACCTATAACTGGGATGTAATGGCCGCTGACGGGTATAGCTGGTGGAAGAAACGCCTGTTGATGATGGAGAAATATTTTGATGCCTATCGGATTGACCACATTCTTGGCTTTTTCAGAATCTGGGAAATTCCTTACAATGCATTGCATGGTCTTTTGGGCTATTTCAAGCCCGGCTTGCCCATGTCGTCAAGCGAAATTGAGGACTGGGGACTGTGGTTTGATGAGGAGCGTTTTACAAAACCTTACATCAGAGGTTATTTTCTGCATGATTTTTTTGGTGAATATGCAGATGAGGTCAGACGAAATTACCTTATCGAAACAGATTATGATCAGTATGAACTTAAACCAGCTTATGATACGCAACGTAAAATTTATAATCATTTTTCTCCTGAAGGTCTAACGAAAGAAGTGAGCGGAAAAGATGTTATAATCAGGGATGGACTCATGTCGCTTATAAACGAAGTGCTTTTTATTAAAGATCCATATTCGGCTCACAACGCCTAT
Organism: Bacteroidales bacterium UBA6207; assembly: GCA_002421995.1. Classification (GTDB taxonomy): domain Bacteria; phylum Bacteroidota; class Bacteroidia; order Bacteroidales; family F082; genus JALNZU01. The sequence continues at coordinate 17,729 of DISP01000088.1, forward strand.
CATCCGCGTATTGCGTTTCATTTTACCTATTCATACCGTGATTTGGAGGACTATAAGAAAAACGCCCTCAACGATCTCTACATCCACTTTTTCTATAAGCGGCACGAAGAATTCTGGAAACATCATGCAATGGCAAAACTGCCGGCGATTGTTTCAGCTTCAAATATGCTTGTTTGTGGTGAAGATCTGGGGATGGTCCCCGACAACGTTCCGGATGTTATGAAATCGCTCAATATCCTGAGTCTTGAAATTCAGCGTATGCCCAAAAACCCGCGCGTTGAGTTTGCCCATCCTTCTGATGCGCCGTATCTTAGTGTTTGCACCACTTCAACACACGATATGTCAACTGTGCGGGGCTGGTGGGAAGAAGACAGGGCAAAAACCCAACGATTTTATCATCATGTTCTTGGCCATAACAACCAGGCTCCTTATTTTGCCGAGCCATGGATTTGCCAGGAAATCATCAACCAACACCTTCACTCGCCGGCCATGCTCACGATATTTCCGCTCCAGGATCTGATTGCAATGGATGGAAACCTCCGCTGGGACCAGACAGATAAAGAACGTATCAATGTTCCGAGCGACCCCGAAAACAAATGGCAATACAGGATGATACTTACACTGGAGGAATTGCTCGAAGCAGATGATTTTAACCAACTTATCAAGGGATTGCTCCATCTTTCCGGGCGTGATGCCGATTATTGATAAGTGCGGCTTTGTATTAAATTCTTTAAACCCTGTCAATAACCGGCAGGGTTTTTCATTAAAAAAACCCGAGTCATGGCTGAAACGGGTTTTTTAGGCGGGCTGCTTGCACTTTTGTTCCAAAGGATGCGGAACATTACTAAGAGGTTAAAGGAAGAATGATCGTTTGTGAATAATGGAGTACAAACGATAATTTTGTTGATTGTTATCAAGTTCGAAAAAATACACTTTGGTTCCGTTGAGATATACTTTGGCTTTGATGTCTTTAGCCTGGTATTCAGTCAAACCTTCGGCATCAATTTGTTGCTTTGTATAAAATCCATTGATTCTCATCGCTATTTCATTTTGATTGAAAAACCATCTTTTGTACAAATCGGACAAACAGCATCCTTAACAACAGAAATGTAACCACATCTGTTGCATTTGTAGTACCTGTGGTACTTTTGGATTCTGCTTTTTTCCGAAGGGCTAAGTTTAATGCCAAACATTTTATTTTCTTTTCCATTCTGCAAAGCAAGCTGTGTGCCAAATTTTCTCAGCAAGGCTTTTTATCAGTGTAAATACTTATAAATCAATGTTGTATATTTTTGATTTAATCAGAGATCATTCTTTTCTTCATTTTTATTTTGTCCATTATTTCCGAAATCGTAGGATTGATATACGATAGCGTATATTACGGTTTGGAGAATATCTTATTTTTGAGAACCCTAAAAACATTTCATTGATTACTTTTGCAAAAAAATCAGACCCAATGGAATTCAGTCATTATTTATATACTGCTGACGAAATCAAAACCCGGATTGCTGCCATTGACAGCATAAATCTTACTGACAAAGAGACCAGCTACGCATATAAAACCATATACAATTGTATTGACCTTACCACGCTGGAAGGTAATGACAATGGTGCGAAAATTGAGCGTCTTTGTCAAAAAGCGGTTGCGTATCAGGAAAACCAAAAAGTTGGCAATGTTGCTGCAGTTTGTGTTTATATGCCGTTTGTTAAGCAAGCCCGCTCAATTCTGGAGGGTAGCGGCGTCGAAGTTGCAACCGTGGCTTGTGCATTTCCTTCGGGACAATTGCCCCTGCACCTCAAACTTGCCGAAGTGAGTTGGGTTGCTGCTGAGGGTGCTGATGAAATTGATATGGTGATTTCGCGCGGTAAAATGCTTGAAGGTGCTTATGACGAGGTGTTTGAAGAAATTAAGGCTGTAAAAGCAGCCTGCGGCAAAGCGCGGCTGAAGGTTATTCTTGAAACGGGCGAGCTGCCTGATGTGGCACTTATACGCAAAGCATGTGAGTTGGCATTGAATGCCGGCGCCGATTTTCTCAAAACATCAACAGGAAAAATTACACCTGCCGCAAGCCCGGAAGCCGTGGTTGTTATGCTCGATTCGATAAAAGAATACTACGAAAAAACCGGTATCATGGTTGGCCTGAAGCCAGCCGGTGGTATTGCCGAACCAACGGATGCTTTGCTTTATTACAAACTCGTTAAACATATTACAGGCGACAATTGGATTGATCCCAAATGGTTCAGAATCGGCGCTTCACGATTGGCTGACAAAATAGTTGCATTGCTTGATGCATAAAGATTTACTGAGACAACTTGACATTTTGATGCAAGAATGTATTTTTGTGAAAAATTCACAACATAGCTTAACATGACAAAAAAACTTCGTTTCACTTTTTTGGCGCTTTTATTTGCACTGACCAAGCTCACGGCTCAAACCCCGCTCACAACTGCTCCTGATTTTACGGTAAAAACCATCAAGGGAGACATAATAAATTTATACACGCTTTTGGCTGAAAATAAGATTGTAGTAATTGATTTCTTTAGCGTTTCGTGTGGCCCGTGCCAAACTTTTGCCCATGATTTTGAAGAAGCTTATCAGGCATTTGGTGCAAATAGTGGTAACGTATTTTTTCTTGGTGTAAATTACAACGGAACCAACAGCGATGTCATCTTTTTTGATTCGGTTTTTGATATCACGCTTCCCAGTTGCAGTGGCCTCGAGGGCGGAGGCAACCTTGCTTTTTCTACTTTCCAAATTTCGGCTTACCCAACAGTGGTTGTTATACAGCCTGATAAATCCATTGCTGCACAACATGTTTGGGAGCCAACGGCTTCCAACATTACTGCTGCAGTGATCAATGCTGGTGGATTGTTTGTGGGGCAAAACGAGAACCCTGAACAAACAGCAAAAAAACTCAACATTTTTCCACAACCCGCAGCCGGTTATCTAAATTTGGGCTTTGTCTCTAATCCGGATGCAATGTTATCAACAATTAAGATCCGTGATCTTGCAGGCCGGATTTTGGATGTTCAGACATTTGATCTTGTCGCCGGCTACAATAATGTCGTTGTCAGGACAGATGAATTGCGAAAGGGTACATATGTCATTGAGGTTTTAATGGGAAATGGCAGTCTGAAAGAAAAGTTCGTTATTCAATAATTTGCTCAAGATGAAAAAAATTGCATTTTTCTCTCTCTTATTAATGCTGCTGGTTTCGGCATGTGCGCTTGATGAAGAAATAGTGCCGGATGGCGAAGATGCCCGTGATGTTTATACCGGCACATGGTCTGTAAGCGACAATGCGTTGAAAATCAATTATGTAGTTTCGATTAGTAAAAGCAGTTCAAACTCTTCCGAGGTTTTACTTTCAAATTTTGCAGGTTCAGGCGATGAAGCTGTTGGCATAGTGGCCGGCAAAACGCTAAGCATATCCAGTCAAACCATTGGTGATTCGTGGATGGTTGATGGTACAGGTGTTTACAAAACAGCGTCACGACTCGAATTTCAATACAACCTTGAGATAGGAGGAGATTCCGAATCACGTTCAGCGGTTTTTACAAAATAACCAAAGCTATCTCCGCCGACTTATAATTTCTCCTGATCGTTTTTTTTCGACTCTTCGAGCTTCAGACTGTCTTGCGCCGATTTGAGTTGTTGAATAATAGTGTCATAAATCCTGTCCATTATTTCAGGGGTCTGACTGTAAAAAGAGATGTTCTCCCGCAGTATTTCCGGGGTGATTTTGTGATGCTGAAAAATCAGATCGAAATATTCATTCTTATTGTCATCATTGTTACGGCCCTGATTTCTGCTGTAGTTAATGATACCCTCAGCCACTTGTACATCTTTGATTATTGCTGTCATTTGCTTTTCATTGAGCCGTAAACTACCTGACTTCTTTGAGTTTTCATTTGAGCAAGACGCGAAAACCTGCATCAGAAATATAAGCAAAAACGAACTTATTACTATGCAAAAGCGTTGTATCACAGCACTTTATATTTTATGTTTGTAGAAAAGCGATGAGAATTTGAGGTATTAATTTCCAATCTCCGACATGAATTTAATGCGCATGAGGCGAATTTCTTCTTCGGTATATTCCGATTCACCCAATTCCTTCAAGGCATCCTCAACCGAATCGCTCTCAGCTTCGTTGAAATAATCATATATGTCTTCCTGGTGGTATTCATCCACAAACTCATCAATATAGTAATTGATGTCAATGCGTGTTCCACTTGCGACAATGCTTTCGATTTCGGTAAGAAGTTCGTCAAAAGACAGGTTTTTTGCATAAGCAATATCTTCGAGTGGAAGTTTACGGTCAATATTCTGGATGATATAAACTTTCAGTCCAGATTTGTTGACAACTGATTTCACAACCATGTCGTTAGGCCTGATGATATCATTTTCCTCCACATACTGCCGTATTAACTTTAGGAAGGGTTCCCCGTATTTTGAGGCTTTGCCGGTTCCAACACCTACAATTTGGGTCAATTCGTCAGAAGTGATCGGATATTGAATCGCCATATCCTCGAGTGATGGATCCTGGAAGATCACAAAAGGCGGCAGATTTTCTTTTTTGGAGATGGCCTTTCTCAAGTCTTTGAGCATTGCAAACAGGGTAGTATCCGTACCGCTTCCTTTGGGACCGGTTGCTTTTGCACTTTCAAAGTCTTCGTCTTCAGGGTTTTCATAATCATGGTCTTTGGTTAGCATGATGGGATGAGGGCTTTTGATAAAGTCTTTTCCCTCTTTTGTAACCTTCAGAATGCCATAATTTTCAATATCCTTTGCCAATAGGCGGTGAATGAGTGCCTGACGGATAACAGCTTGCCAAAAACGCTCGTCTTCATCATCTCCAGCGCCAAAAAACTCGTTTGATTCGTGCTTTGCATTTTTAATGTCGCCTGTTTTCTTCCCGGCAAGCAACTCGCTGATATGCTTTACTTTAAAGAGTTGCTTCACGCTTAAAACGGCTTCCAGAACAAGTTTAACTTCTTCCTGTCCGTCGAATTTCACTTTGGGATTCAAGCAGTTGTCGCAGGCACCACAGTTATCTTTTTCATAAATCTCGCCAAAGTAGTGTAGGAGAAGTTTATGACGGCAAACAGCTGATTCTGCATAGGTTACTGTTTCATTCAACAGTTCTTTTGCAATTTCCTGCTCGGCCACATGCTTGTCCTTCATAAACTTTTCAAGCTTCTGAATGTCTTCGTAATTGTAAAATGCAACACAATTACCTTCTCCATCATCACGGCCTGCACGTCCGGTTTCCTGGTAATAACCTTCGAGGCTTTTAGGAATATCGTGATGAATCACAAATCTGATATCCGGTTTGTCAATTCCCATTCCAAAAGCGATCGTTGCAACAATCACTTCGGCTTCTTCCATCAGAAACTTGTCCTGATTCATCCTTCTGGTAGCGCCATCAAGCCCGGCATGGTAAGGCAATGCCCGTATGCCGTTGACAACCAATGTTTCGGCAATTTCTTCAACTTTTTTCCGGCTCAGGCAATAAACAATTCCGGATTTTCCCGGATTGTTTTTGATGTACTTGATTATATCTTTACTTACGTCGGCAGTCTTGGGCCTTACTTCATAATACAGATTTGGCCTGTCAAAAGATGATTTGAAGATTTTGGCGTTTGGAATTTCAAGATTCTTCAGGATATCTTGCTGAACCTTGAGTGTTGCAGTTGCAGTGAGTGCAATAACAGGCAATTTTTTGTCAATGGCGTTCATAATAGGCCTTAAGCGACGGTATTCCGGCCTGAAATCATGCCCCCATTCTGAGATACAATGTGCTTCATCAATGGCAAAAAATGATATCTTAAGTGATTTCAGGAAGTCAACAGTTTCATCTTTTGTTAACGATTCCGGTGCAACATATAAAAGTTTCGTTTTCTTGGCTATCAGATCCTCGCGCACTTGCATGAGCTCAGCCCTCGAAAGCGACGAATTCATCACATGGGCAATGCCGATGTCTGTTCCGAAATTTCTGATTGCGTCAACCTGATTCTTCATCAAAGCGATGAGTGGAGAAACCACAATCGCGGTGCCCTCATTCATCAAAGCAGGTAGCTGATAACACAATGATTTTCCACCACCGGTGGGCATAACGACAAAGGTGTCGTTATTTTCCAGGACGCTTTTGATAATAGCTTCCTGATTTCCTTTGAACTGATCAAAGCCAAATATTCTCTTCAGCAACTCGTGCAGACCATATTCATCCTTTTTGGCCATTCTTGTAATTCAGTTATTGATACTTCGTTTAATTTAGAGATCATGAAAAGACGTATTTTTTTGAATAATACGCCTCTTTGGTCTCTGTAACACAAATATAAGCAATATATGATTCGAAATGACAATAATTTTTTCGAAAAAAATATAAAAAAAAATGTCACCACTTTTTGAAGAATCCAGGTAATGCCTTATAAAACAATCAATTATATTCAAAATTTAATCAAAATTATTATTGATATTTAAATAAATTTAGAATTTAATGAATCACCGCAACCGGATTCGGGTTGTTTACGACAGACAATTCCTGCATGATGGCGACAGCGGGACGAATTTGCTCACTTCGCAGGAAATTATTTGAACTTTGGTATTCACTTTCGTGTTTTTTGTATTTTTGCCGCGTTAACTGCCCGGAGCAGTGTTGTGGAAAGATTTGATTGATTGCAACCACAGAAAAAAATGCTAAAACATGCATTAGCCTATCAATCTGCCTTTCCTATCAGTTTTTAATCTAAATTATTGATTATGGGATATTTATTTACATCTGAGTCGGTTTCGGAAGGACATCCGGATAAAGTAGCCGACCAGATTTCGGATGCAGTGCTTGATGAAATGCTCAGGCTCGATCCATTGTCGAAAGTGGCTGTTGAAACATTGGTTACCACCGGACTTGCTGTAGTGGCAGGCGAAGTGAAAACAAATGGATACGTTGATATCCAGAATGTTGTCAGGGAGACTATCAATCAAATCGGATACACCAAAGCTTCGTATCGTTTTGATGGAAACTCTTGCGGTGTTTTATCGGCCATTCATGAGCAATCGCCTGACATTAACCAGGGAGTTGTACGCAAGCTTCCGGAAGATCAGGGTGCCGGTGACCAGGGGATGATGTTTGGGTATGCATGCAGCGAAATGGATAACTTTATGCCGGTGACTTCAGAGCTGTCGCATCTGCTGCTACAGCAACTGGCCGAAATCAGGCGCGAAGGAAAACAAATGAAGTATCTTGGACCGGATGCCAAATCGCAGGTAACGGTTGAATATGGTCCGGGTTGGAAACCACTGCGCATTGATACAATCGTGATCTCGACCCAGCATGACGATTTTGCACCTGAGGAACAAATGCTTGCAAAAATCAAAGAGGATGTTGAGCGGATTCTCATTCCCCGGGTTAAAAAATTGTTGCCTGCTTCAGTCAAAAAGTTGTTCAAGGACGACTTCACCCTTTGGGTGAACCCAACAGGGAAATTTGTAGTTGGCGGCCCGCATGGCGATACCGGCCTGACAGGCAGGAAAATCATTGTTGACACATACGGTGGTCGCGGAGCACATGGCGGCGGTGCATTTTCGGGTAAGGACTCCTCAAAAGTTGACCGTTCGGCTGCGTATGCCACACGTCATATTGCCAAAAACATTGTTGCTGCCGGCATAGCTGACGAAGCGTTGGTGCAGGTTGCCTATGCTATTGGGGTTTCGCAACCGGTTGGATTTTATGTCAATACTTTCGGAACTGCCAGGGTGAAAGATGCTGCAGGGAAGAAACTGACCGATCAGGCTATCGCAACAAAGATTCAGGAGTTGTTCGATCTGCGCCCTTATGCAATCATCAACAGATTTGGATTGACAAACCCGATCTTTAAACCAACTGCTGCCTACGGACACTTTGGCCGCCAACATTATAAAGCAGTTGTCGAGGTTAAATATAAGGATGAGAACACATCTGTCAGCCTTATTGATGGTGTGGAAAAATATACCAAAGAAGTTGATTTCTTTGGATGGGAGCGGCTGGACTATGTGGATCGGGTTAAAAATCTTTTTGCGCTTTAAAGCGAAAATTTCTAAATGAAGACAGCCCTGAACGGCTGTCTTTTTTTTGTCGTGAGAATAGATTTCATGTTTTGAGGCGAAAATGCATGTTAAGGAAAGTTTGATTTTTCTAAATTGCAGGCAAATTTGCAGCAATATGAATATCGAGGAAATCAGAGATTATTGCTTGAAAATGAATGGTGTAACAGAGGGTTTCCCGTTTGGGGATGATACGCTCGTGTTTAAAGTTGGAGGAAAGATGTTTCTTCTTGCTAATCTTGAGGGTCCCCTGTCATTGAATATTAAAGCCAGACCGGAGGATGTTGCCGACCGGATAGAGCATTATTCGAATGTGAGGCCGGGATATCATATGAACAAAAAGCATTGGATAACGGTTGAAGTAGAAAATTCAACGGATGACCTTCGCTTGCTTTCATGGATAGATGAATCATACGATTTGATTGTTGACAGCTTGCCGGCGAAGATTAAAAATGAAATAAAGCGAATCTAACTGTTAGTACCCGATTTTATGAAATATAGCTATTTTTTAACTGCGATTTTACTGATAACGGCTTTGTATAAAGGTCAGCTTGTGGCTCAGACCGAAGTGGATGAACGAGCAATGGTTAATCTGAGCAAAGGAATCGGGTTTCACAATCCTGATGGTTCTTTTGGACTTAATATAAGAACAAGAATGCAAAGCCGGGCAGCTTTTAATTTTGATGAGCAATTGAATCTGGAAGATATCGAAGCACGGGTGAGTCGTCTTAGATTACGTTTTGATGGGTATATCAAAAGTAAGAAACTTACTTATTACATACAATTGTCGTTTTCGCGAGGTGATCAGGATTGGGACAATACGCATGTTCCCAATGTTGTTCGTGACGCAATGGTTTATTATCACTTCAACGAGCACTTTTACCTTGGTTTTGGGCAGGGAAAACTTCCCGGAAACAGGCAACGCATTGTTTCGAGCGGGCAACAACAGTTTCACGACCGCAGCAATGTAAATTCGAATTTTACACTTGACCGCGATTTTGGTTTCTTCGGCTATTATACGCAAGATATTGGTTCTGCGGCATTTAATGTTAAAGGAGCCATTTCAACAGGTGAAGGCAGAAATCAGCTTAAAACCGACAATGGATTTATGTACACCGCAAGGCTTGAGTTGCTGCCTTTGGGGAGGTTTACAAGGGATGGCGATTTTTCGGAAGGTGATCTTGAGTTTGAACAAAAGCCAAAACTCTCGTTAGGAGCAGGCTATTCAATCAATAACAAAGCCACCCGGAGTCGTGGAACAACCGGAAGTACAATTTTCGAAGCCCGTGATTTGCATTCGTTTTTTGCCGACTTTATCCTTAAATACAGGGGTTGGGCGCTTTCGTCGGAATATATTGAAAGAGGCACTTCACAGGGTGCATTCACTTTCAATGGCGACAATTCCCAGTCAATCAATCTAGTGGTTGGAAACGGAATAAACACTCAATTTAGCTATTGTTTCCCTTCTTTCTGGGAAGTTGCAGCAAGGTATTCGGTTGTGAACCCTGACAAAGAAATTAGCACAGTCATGCCGAAAGATGAATACCTGCTGCTTGGGGTTAATAAATACATAAACAAACACCTAACCAAGGTGCAAATGTTTACAGGATATAGAACCCAGACCTATACAGCCAATGCAAATGATTTGAAACACAATTTTTTGCTGGTTTTCCAGGTAGAGTTAGGCATTTGATGCTTTTTGCTGACGGATAATCTTTTCCGAAACAAAAATGCTTAATTCATACAAGCCCATCAGCGGAATCGTAACCAGAATCTGACTGAATACATCGGGCGGTGTGATGATTGCTGCTATGATTAAAATAATGATTAGGGTGTATTTCCTGTTTCTTTTTAAAAACTCAGGTGTAACAATGCCAATCTTGGTCAGAAAGTAAATGATAAGTGGCATTTCAAATACAATCCCGATTGCAAAGGTGGTAGAAACCACCGTGCTGATGTATGAATTAAGTGAAATCTGGTTTTGGACAGATTCGCTCACCTGATACGTTCCAAGAAAATTAACTGTCAACGGCACAATCACATAATAGCTGAAAAGAACACCTACAAAAAAAAGAGTCGAACTGATAAGCACACCTTTTCGCGATGCTTTCGATTCTTCCTGTTTTAAGGCAGGGCGTACAAATCGCCATATCTCATTCAGTATGAAAGGGAAGGCCAATACAACGCCAGTGATAAAGGATATGTAAACGTGCATCATGAACTGGCCTGACATATTGATGTTAATAATCTGAATCGAGAGATTTTCGAGGCACAGACCATCAATCGAAAAGGTTTTGCTTATGTAGCAAAAAAAGCGGTTTGTTATAAAATCACCACGGCTGGGACCGAGTATTATGTCGTCAAAAACAATTTTCCGGTTCAGGAATGCAATCACCCCGAGCACAACAATTGCGGCAGCGCTTCGCACGATGTGCCGGCGCAACTCCTCCAGGTGATCCCAAAAGGACATCTCCATCTCCGGATTGCTTTCTTTCTTTTTACCAAACATCACGTAAATTATAATCGTCTGCGAAATTACAAATTCTGTATAAGACCGCCATAAATTATTCCACAAGCTTTGAGTTGCAAGAAAATGTTGATGAATTTTTCTTATAAAGAATCATTCTTAATAAGCAAAAATGCTACATTTGCCAAAAGCATGATATGACAGATTTTTATGACTTTATAATAATTGGTGCAGGAATAGCAGGGATAAAAGCCGCTGAAGGCATTCGCAGTCTTGACAATGCAGCAAGCATCCTCATCATAAACGGTGAGGATGAACTGCCATACAAGCGTACGCGACTCAGCAAAACGATTTCAACTAACTTCGATCCATCAGCATTTTCAATTCATCCGGCCGGGTGGTATCAATCACTTAATATTCGCTTGGTTAATGACAATGTATTATCTGTTAGCTTGGAAACCAAAACGATAAAAACATTTTGGCATGGAATCACCGGTTTTGGAAAACTGATATTTGCAAACGGTTCGCGGCCCTGCCCGCTGAAGCTCCGGGGCGATGCGCGTGAAGATGTGAATTACCTCCGCAATGCGGCAGATGTGCGTAATTTATTGGCAGTGGCCGAAAACGCTTCGAAAATATTAATTGTTGGCGGAGGTGTTTTGGGTGTGGAGATGGCCGCTTCGATGATTGCGCTCGGCAAATCAGTTACCTTGGTTCACTCAGATACATCGCTCGTTAACCATCATTTCGATGATTATTTTTCATCGCAAATCTATACCTTGCTTCAATCAAATGGCGTTCAGATTATTCTGCACGAAAGGTTAAAGTCGCTCACGAAAACGGGAAGCACGAAAATTCTTGCCGAAGTTGGCGAAATGATTCACATGCTCTGCGATCTCGTTATTGTGACTGCCGGTGTTGAGCCGGAAACCGAATTGGCAAAAGCAGCCGGAATTCGTTGTGAAAAAGGTATTTTGGTCAACGATTTGCTTGCAACATCACATCCTGATGTATTTGCTGCAGGAGATGTTGCACAAACATCCTTTGGAGAACCCTCCGGACTTTGGCACGAAGCAGAGTATCAGGGATGGACAGCAGGCCGCAATGCCGCCGGAGACCGGATGTTGCTAAGCAACAAAACCTTCAGACTGAAAATGGAAGTTTTTGGTCAATACTTTTTTTCGATGAATTTTGGTAAAGTTGCTACCGATCGGGAAAATTTGCTTTTTGAGCATGACAGCAAAAAATGGAGGTTCATGTTTAGCGAAGAAAAGCTGACCGCAGCCCTGATGATTAATGATTCTGGAAATGCAAAACTGATAGAACAAGCTGTTAATGAGGGATGGACGCGTGAGAAAATTGCAGGGATTCTTGAACCGTATCGCATAAGCGGTTAATTTACTGAACTGTGACAATATTTATAGTATCAAAGAGGACAATTTCGTCTGTTTTTGTATCTTTGTGCATTCAATTTAAGGTTATTTATAATTAGTCTAAATAATATTTGTAATGACGATCGACAGATCAAGGGTAATAGAAGTTTTAAAAGGAGTCATTTTCTTCGCCAAGGGCGACAACATTGTTGATTTAGGTATGTTGGACGAGTTGGAGATTTCAGGAAGCACCATACGTTTCAGGTTGGTATTTCCAAAATTGGGCGAGCCGGCGGTCAACATTGTCAGCAATGCGGCCCAAAAAGCACTTAAAGAGGAGTTTGGACAAGAGACCAACATTGAAATCACACCCATCACAGAAAAAGAAAAGGGCAGGGGTCCTTTGGCAGGCGTTAGAAACATTATAGCAGTTGCCTCCGGCAAGGGCGGTGTGGGCAAATCAACCGTTGCCGCAAATTTGGCCATTGCCCTGTCCAAAACCGGATCGAGGGTCGGATTGGTTGATGCCGATATCTATGGCCCCTCAGTGCCAATCATGTTTGGTGTTGTGGACGAAGGACCGGGAATGACAGTAAAGGAGGGCAAGCAACTGATTGTCCCGATCGAGAAATTCGGAATAAAACTGCTCTCGATTGGTTTTTTTGTTGATACAGATAAACCCTTGATTTGGCGTGGGCCGATGGCAACGAGTGCACTCAATCAGCTTTTGACTGATGCCGATTGGGGAATTCTTGATTTTTTGGTTATTGATTTGCCTCCGGGAACAGGTGATATTCAATTGACGCTTGCGCAGAGTTATTCGATCACCGGGGCTGTGGTGGTGACCACACCTCAAAAAGTAGCCTTTGCTGATGTTCGACGTGCTGCAACCATGTTTAAACAGGAAAAGTTAACGATTCCTTTGTTGGGCTTGATTGAAAATATGGCATATTTTACACCTGCTGATATGCCTGACAAGCAGTATTTTATTTTTGGAAAAGGGCACGGACAAGCATTTGCTGACGCATTGGAAATACCATTGTTAGGGCAGATTCCGATCGTTGAACAAATAGCCAGCTCGGGTGATGCAGGTAGTCCAATCGCGCTGGACGATGAGTCACCTGTGGCCAAAGCTTTTGTTGACGTTGCCATGAAAATAAGAAGCATCATACTTAAATAGATACTAATCAAATAATTACTATATTATGTCCGAGCAAAAAGAATTATTGGAGCGTAAAGTACAAAACCTGATCGAACAGGTGAGGCCTTATTTGCAACAGGATGGTGGCGACATCAACTTTGTGAATATTACCGACGAAATGGTTGTTAATGTTGAGTTGGTTGGAGCATGTGGAAGCTGTCCCTACAGCACCATGACCCTGAAAAACGGGGTTGAGAACACCATTCGTAAAGCCCTGCCCGAGATTAAGGCGGTTGAAGCCATCAACTTATAGGCGCTAAAATGCAATGAAAGGTTCCGTTTTTCAAAGCGGGACTTTTTTTATGAAAGGTATTTTGCCACAATCGGCATGCGTCTGCCCATGCCAAAGGCTTTTGGTGAGATTCGCAGAATGGGTGGGGTTTGCTTTCTTTTATACTCGTTCATATTCACTAACCTCAGAACCTTTTTAACGATATTTTCTTCAAAACCAGCACTAACCAATTCGTCAGGTCCCTTTCGGAGTTCGATGTATTGATACAGAATCTGATCGAGGATTTCGTAATCGGGCAAACTGTCGCTGTCTTTCTGATTCGGGCGCAATTCTGCTGAAGGTGGTTTGGTGATGGTGTTTATCGGAATAAGCACTTTATTTCGGTTGATAAAGTTTGCCAGTTCAAAAACTTCGGTTTTATAGACATCACCCAATACAGACAGTCCTCCGTTCATATCGCCATATAAGGTGCCGTAGCCCACTGCAGCTTCGCTCTTGTTGCTGGTATTCAGCAATATATATCCAAATTTGTTTGAAACAGCCATCAAAAGCACACCCCTGATACGTGCCTGAATGTTTTCTTCGGCCACATCAAAAGCTTTGTCATGAAAAAGCGGGTTCAATTGCAGTGCAAACTGGTCAAAGAGTTCTTTAATGGCTATGGTTGAAGTTGAAACACCAAGGTTTGCAGCTAGTTCAAGCGCGTCGGTAATAGAGTGATCAGAGGAAAATTGCGATGGCATGAGCAAACCATACAAATTATCAGGGCCAAGGGCTTCTGCTGCCAGGGCAAGGGTTACGGCAGAGTCAATACCTCCTGAAAGGCCGACAATGGCTTTTGAAAAACCCATTTTCGAAAAATAATCCCTGATTCCCATCACCAGACCATCATGAATCAATACAATTTTTTCAGGAATTTGTTGATGATCTTGCGCACAATAACCAAAAAGTTTGTCGGTATCAACAATACGGACTTCTTCTTTAAAGAATGGCAGACTTTCTGCAACGCATCCATTCGCATTAAATGCCATTGATCCGCCATCGAATAAAAGTTCGGTTTGTGCTCCAACCTGGTTGACATAAATCAACGGAAGTTTGTATTGCAACACATTGGCTCTGAGAATTTCAAAGCGTTTTTTTGCCTGATCATAATAAAATGGTGAGGCTGCAATATTGATCATCAAATCGGGCTTTTCTTTTATCAATTCCTCCATTGGGTTGATGGTATAGAGGCGGTTATTGCCAACATCCCAGATGTCTTCGCATATTGTAAGTGCTATCTTTTTCCCTTTAAAAGTTAAGGTTTCGAATGATTTCGAAGGTTCAAAATACCTGTATTCATCAAAGACATCGTAATTGGGCAGCAAAGCTTTTTTGAAATACTGCACTTCGTTTTTGTAACAAAATGCCGCAGTGTTGAAAAGTGGTTTTCCTTTTGGTAGAAGGTTTCTAGTTGGAGTACCTACAATACATGCGATGTCGTTGCAGTTTGCGGCAATTTGCCTGATAGCATTTTCGCATTTGTCAATAAAATCATCAAACTCCAGAAAATCCTGTGATGGATAGCCGCCTATCGCAAGTTCGGCAAACACGATCATTTCGGCTCCTTCATCAGCAGCATTGCGGATAGCCGACAGAATTTTATGCATATTGGTTTCAAAGTTGCCAATATGGTAGTTGAGTTGTGCAATAGCAATTTTCACAGGGCAGTTTATTAAAAAAGAAGACCTATTTGAAGCTCAAGAAAATTGGCGATCCCCTTGTTTTCTATTTCGGGTTTCACAGAATTCTGATCCTTCAGAATATCAAAAATGTTGTTGTCGAACCGCATTCCTGCCGTAAGTTTTGATGAACCGCCCAGGTTGTAATAAACGCCTGCTCCAAGGATCAGTGATTCGCGTGTGAAGCGTATTTGCTTGGTGATGTTGGTGTTGTTTATTTCTTTACGTACGTTGTTATCGGCTGTGAAAACATCATCGGCTTTGGCGCTGGTATTGAGTCCCAGTGCCAGACCGGCTTCACCATAAATTGTGAAACCTTGCATTTCTTCGGTTTTCATTCTTAAAACAGCGGGTATCTGAATGTATTTCAGATGAATGGCTCTTTCCATTTTCCCTGTGACCAGGGCCGATGACTCTTCTGTTGGATTGGTCAGGTGTGGGAAACTATAGGTGCCATTCACATAAATAACATTAAAGCCGGTTTGTACTGAATAGTTTTCCATCAGGTGGATATCTGCAACAAAACCCCAGTTGAAACCGGCATTCACACCTATCCTTTCATAACCATCCGAGTCGGGTTTTATCCAACCCATCGAAGGGCCTAATTTGAATCCGAACTGAAAGGCTTTTTCCTGGGCTGTTGCCGTCAAAACCAGTAATATTAATCCTAAAACTAAATAGTATTGTTTCTTCATCGGATGATACTTTTTGCAAAGTTAAAAATATTGATGTAAGTGCCTTTCGGCATCGGTACCCTGTTAATAAAGATTAGGAATGATTTCATAATGTCAATCATTGGAGGGCTATTGTTACCTTTGCCAAAAGGTGTAGTAAAGTATGCGCTTGAGATTTGCAAGAGAAACGGTGGGTATTTCGCCCGGTAAGATAGCCTGGCGAAAGTTTAAGAGAAACAAAGTTGGGATGACTGCTTTGTTTTTTGTGCTATTCGTTGTTTTTGTGGCGGTTATGGGATCAGTAGTTACACCTGACCAAACTCCCTTTGCCAACAGGCAAATTCTGGAAATCGGCACCATGAAACCTGGTTTTCGGGTAAAAATGCTTAAAGTGCCGTTTAGTCATTCGGTGCAGGAAGCCGGGTTTTTGCACACGATGATTTTTGGTGCGCAAGACCGGTTTTTATACATTCCACTAAGCAGTTACACGTTTAGCGGAGACAGTCTGGTAGCAGAAATTTTTGCTGCAGGTGACGAGCCATCAGAGCGCAAATCGTTTCATATCAATGAATTGGTCTATGGAGCTGACTGGAAAAATACGCATCACGAAGGGGTGTTGATGACATATGCCAAAAGCGATCAGCCGATGTTTGATATGCTGAAAGAGAAGGTAGAGCATGAAAGAATTGAAGATATAACCTATTATATGGGGACTGATCAATATGGTCGCGACATGCAAAGCAGGCTTATGATCGGTTCACGCGTAAGCTTGTCGGTGGGTTTTATTTCGGTTTTTATTTCATTACTCATAGGTATTGCTATTGGCAGTATGGGAGGTTTTTATCGCGGTTGGGTTGATGATGTAGTGGTTTGGCTAATAAATGTTGTTTGGTCAGTTCCGACCTTGCTGTTGGTCATTGCCATCACTTTTGCACTTGGAAAAGGCTTTTGGCAGGTATTTATTGCTGTTGGCCTCACCATGTGGGTTGAGGTGGCAAGGGTTGTTCGCGGGCAAATGCTGAGCATTCGCGAGAAGGAGTTTGCCGAAGCTGCTGTTTCCCTTGGTTTTGGAAATTATCGCATTATCCGCCGGCATCTGTTACCCAATGTTATCGGGCCGGTGATTGTGATATCAGCAGCTAATTTTGCATCAGCGATACTGATCGAAGCCGGACTTAGTTTTCTCGGACTTGGTGTGCAGCCTCCGGTTCCATCATGGGGGAGCATGATCAAAGAAAACTACGCATTCATTATTCTTGATGCCGCCTATCTGGCTCTGCTGCCCGGAATAGCCATCATGTTGCTGGTTTTGTCATTTATGCTCATTGGCAATGCGCTCAGAGAAGCCCTTGATGTGAAAGGTCAATAACGTTAAACCGAAAGATTAAAATCTCTGAGGGCATCATTCAATGATGTCTTGGTGTCGGTGGATGCCTTTCGTTTTCCAATGATCAGGGCACAGGCCACCTGATACTCCCCGGCCGGAAACTTTTTGGCCACAGTGCCCGGTATCACTACAGATCTTTCAGGAACAAAGCCCTTGTATTCAACAGCTTCATCTCCACTTACATCAATAATGCGTGTTGATTGGGTAAGCACCACATTGGCTCCCAGCACAGCTTCTTTGCCAATACGAACTCCTTCCACAACGATACATCGTGACCCGATAAAGCAATTGTCCTCAATGATCACCGGTGATGCCTGAACCGGTTCAAGCACGCCGCCAATCCCTACACCTCCGCTCAGGTGCACGTTTGCACCTATTTGTGCACATGAGCCAACAGTGGCCCAGGTGTCTATCATTGTGCCGCTGCCAACCCATGCGCCGATATTCACATAGCCGGGCATGAGAATTACGCCTTTTGAAAGAAAAGAACCATACCGGGCAACTGCAGGCGGAATAACACGCACACCTAGGTCGGTATAGTTCGATTTCAATGGAATTTTATCATGAAACTCCAGTGGACCAGCTTCGGTTACTTCCATTTTCCGGATGGGAAAGTATAAAATTACGGCTTTTTTAACCCATTCATTCACCACCCATCCAGCATCGGAAGGTTCGGCAACCCTGAGCATTCCCTTATCGAGGAGCTCAAGCACTTGCTCGATAGCGTTTTGATATTCAGGTTGTTGAAGCAAACTGCGGTTGTCCCATGCCTGTAGAATTGTATGCTGAAGCTGTTCCATTTTTTGATATTTCAGTTTGCGAAAATACAAAACACGCAGCGAATGAGTGAGATATGGGCCTGTTTTTGACAAAAAGCGCTAAATTTGCAACCAATTCATGCATGTTTAATGGGAAGAATTCTGGCCATTGATTTTGGACAAAAACGCAGCGGTTTGGCAGTCACCGATCCCCTTCAGATGATCGCAAACGGATTGGCAACAATCAGCAGTAAAGATTTGATTGATTATATTCTTGATTATTTGAAGCAGGAAGAAGTTGAATGTATTGTTGTTGGCGAACCAAAAGACATGAGCAACCAAAACTCTGATTCGGCCCGGTTTGTCGAACCTTTTGTGAGGAGACTCAAAACAGCCTTACCAAACATGACAATAGAGCGGTTTGATGAGCGATTTACATCAAAGATGGCATTTCAAAGCATGCTGGATGCAGGGTTGAGCAAAAAGCGAAGGCAGGACAAGGCTTTGGTTGACACGATCAGTGCAACTATTATCTTGCAATCGTATATGGATTTTAGAAGAAACAGGAGGAATTTCTGATGATTTTACCAATCGTCGCATATGGTCATCCAACTTTAAAGAAAGTTGCTGTTGACATTGAGGCCGGATATCCAAATCTGGCAAAACTTATCGAAGACATGTGGGAAACCATGTATCATGCAAACGGAGTTGGGTTGGCTGCACCACAGGTCAATCAGTCAATCAGATTGTTTTTGGTTGATGCCACTTCTTATGCTGATGAATTTGAAGAAGCCAAAGACTTCAAGAAAGTATTTATCAACGCTCATATAACCGAAATGTCTGGCGAAGAGGTGGTTATGAACGAAGGTTGCCTTAGTATTCCCGGAATGAGCGAAGAAGTGGCACGTCGCAACACGATTTTGATTCAGTATGTTGATGAAAATTTCGAACGAAAATCAGAGACTTACAGTGGTTTCATCGCCAGGGTGATTCAACACGAATACGACCATATTGATGGTGTTTTGTATGTTGACAGGCTGACACCGTTTAGGAAAATGTTGTTAAAAGGCAAACTGCGCGATATATCCGAAGGAAAAGTGGATGTTGATTACAGGATGATTTTCCCGGCTTTGCGCAGAAAAGGACGCTAGTTTGTGATGATCAGCAAGTTGTTTGAATGGAAGTTTTTGTTTGCACAAAAGATATTTCTTTGTGTTATTTCTTTGGAAATCAGAATTATTTAAAAAATTAATGCGCTAACAGATGAAACAGTATTTTGGAAAATTCCTCATTTTTGGTGTTTCTGTCTTTTTCATGTGGCAATGTCAGCCCGGCAAAAAGTCGGAGAATGGTACTACAACAGCAAAAATTGCGCAGTTGGAAGAGAAGCTTTACGGACAACAAGGGCAATACATCAACGCTGATGCAATGGAGTTGATGAAATTATACCTGCGTTTTGCTGATTCTTTGCCTGATGATCCGCAATCGCCTGATTACATTTTCAAAGCAGCTGATATAAGTTTGTATCAACAGCCCGGTGAAGCAACGATTGCAATGTATGACCGGATACTGAAAACCTATCCAAAACATGAACATGCACCGATGTGCCTATTTTTAAAAGCATTTGTTTATGACAACAGGTTGAATGACACTGCTTCGGCCCATCGCTATTATAATGCGTTTATTGCAAGCTGGCCTGAGCACGATTTTGCGGATGATGCTGCAGTGGCAATCAGGAATCTCGGAAAGTCGCCCGAAGAACTAATAAGGGAGTTTGAAGCCCAAAACGAAGGAGCGGAATAGGCTATCAATCCGAACCATAAAAAAAGACCTGTTATGAAGAAACATAACAGGTCTTTTTTATTATTTGTGACGAACTATTTGGCGTAGCTCACAGCTCTGGTTTCTCTGATTACAGTGATTTTGATCTGACCCGGATAAGTCATTTCTGTTTGGATTTTTTTGGATAAATCAAAGGCCAATTTATCGGCATCAGCGTCGGTAATCTGGTCGGCACCAACGATGACGCGTAGTTCGCGGCCCGCTTGAATGGCATACGTTTTAACAACACCTTCATAGGCCAGTGCCATCTCTTCAAGTTTTTTGAGGCGCTGTATGTATGCTTCAACCACTTCGCGTCTTGCACCCGGACGTGCACCTGAGATTGCATCGCAAACCTGAACAATCGGGGCAATCAGGGTTTCCATTTCTATTTCGTCGTGGTGCGCACCGATAGCATTGCACACATCGGCTTTTTCCTTGTATTTTTCAGCAATTTTCATCCCAAGGATGGCGTGAGGCAATTCAGCTTCGTTGGTTTCGGCAATTTTGCCGATGTCGTGCAACAGTCCGGCACGTTTGGCTGTTTTAACATTCAGGCCCAATTCGGCAGCCATTGTAGCGCTGAGTTTTGCTACTTCGATGGAGTGTTGAAGCAGGTTTTGTCCGTAGGATGATCTGTACTTCATACGTCCGACCATGCGAATGAGGTCGGGATGAAGGTTGTGAATACCGAGGTCAATTACAGTTCTTTTTCCGGTTTCGATGATTTCCTGCTCGATCTGTTTTTCTGTTTTCGTGACCACTTCTTCGATACGGGCAGGGTGAATGCGGCCGTCGGTCACGAGTTTATGAAGTGATAACCGAGCAATTTCACGGCGAACAGGGTCAAAGCCAGACAGAAGAATTGCGTCAGGACTGTCGTCAATGATAATTTCAACGCCGGTAAGCGCTTCGAGGGCACGGATGTTTCTGCCTTCGCGGCCGATGATGCGGCCTTTGATCTCGTCGCTTTCGATATTGAAAACGGTGACGGTGTTTTCGATAGTGTGTTCAGCGGCAGTGCGTTGTATGGTTTCAACAACAATTTTACGTGCTTCGGAAGCGGCTGTCATTTTTGCTTCTTCGGTGATTTCCTTGATGAGCACCATGGCTTCGGCACGGGCTTCTTCTTTGAGGCCTTCGATGAGTTGTTCCTTTGCTTCGATGGCTGAAAGTCCAGAAATAAGTTCAAGCTGTTTCAAGTGTTGTTCCTGCACCTTGCTCAGCTCTTCTTTGATTTTGTCGAGTTCTTCCTGTCTTTTGGTGAGGATTGCAGTCTGATCTGTGAGCACCTGCTTTTGCTGTTGATATTCTTTCTGCTTGCGATTAAACTCTTCAAATTTTTGGTTTAGGGCCTGTTCCCGTTGTTGATTTCTGTTTTCGGCTTTTTGCAGTTCCCGGGTTTTTTCACCGGTGGCTTTATCATGGTCAGCTTTGAGTTGCAAGAATTTTTCCTTTGCCTGAAGCATCTTTTCTTTCTTGATGACCTCTGCTTTTTCTTTGGCTTCCTCGAGCAAAGCTTCGCTTTTTTTCAGAACGGATTTTTTCAAAACCGTTGCTGTTAATACTCCTCCGGCTGCACCACCTGCCAGCAGGATGATTGCATAAATGATGATTTCTCCCATATTTTTTTCGTTGTTAAGTTAATTATGGAAGAAGGCTAAAAAAAAGTACCCACCGGTGTTCAAAGGAGTATGTAAACCCCTTTACGACACTTTTTGGGAGCCTTGCTGCTCAAACTTCCACTGGTCTGCAATGCAGACGTCCCAAAGGACGTGAGGCCTGTTTTCACAATGAAGAGCGATCCCGGTTCATTTGTAATGTTGAGTTTACAATCTGTTGAATTCGGCGGGTACTATCTTATTCAAAGAACGATGTGAGAACCTTGATTATTTCAAGCTTTGAGGTGATTGCTAAGCAATTGATCCATTTCTGTCAGTTTTTGAGTGAGATGGGTGTCTCTGAAAGTCACTTCCGACTCAAATTGAAGTGCTGAGGTTGCATATTGCAAAGCTGCCATTGCAAGCAGGTCCTGCCTGTCTTTGTAGGCATAGCTTTGCGCATAGTTTTTGATCCGATCGTTGATGACAGCGGCTGCTTTTCTCACCTGCTCTTCTTCGCTGCGAAGAATTGTGAGCCTGTAAGGTCTGTCTGCAATACTGATGTTGATCGAAATTTCCTCCATTGTGTGCTATATGCTGAATCACTTATTCACTAAAGTAATGCATTGTTCTATTTCCCGCATTAATACTTGGATACGTTTTCTGCCTTCTTCGATTTCTTGCTCGCTGTTAAACGCATCAGCGATAATTTTTTTATTCAGTTGTTCGGTTAATTCAAGATTTATTTTTTCCACGACCTCCAGTCTTTCTTTCAGTTTGTCCAGCTCTTCATACTGAAGCTGTACACTGGTTTTGAGTTGAATATTTTCTCCGATCAGTTGCCTGATTTTGTACTCCAATCCAGCTACGAGCGTACGTGTATCAGCCATTGACTTCTTGAAAGATAGGTGATCAAACCACAAAAGTAAACCATCTGCAGCTTTTTTGCAAATTAGTTAACAATGTTTTTAATATAATGATGGTAACGTGCTTTGTAACAGTAGATTAACGTATTTCAACAAAACTTGTGACAGCTTGGCTTTTTTTCAATTTTGGTTTGTGTTTCACCACAAAAGCCATTACTTTTACCACGATTTTGAACAAAACACCAACAATGAAAGAAATTTTTATTGCCTACCTGTGGGAGAACCGGCTTTTTGACCGGACGATCCAGACAACTGACGGAAAGACGATCGAAGTTGTTTATCCCGGCACAAGGAATGCTGACGCAGGGCCTGATTTTCTCAATGCACGCATCCGGATTGATGACACTTTGTGGGCAGGGAATGTGGAGCTTCATGTGAATGCTTCTGACT
Organism: Bacteroidales bacterium UBA6207; assembly: GCA_002421995.1. Lineage (GTDB taxonomy): Bacteria > Bacteroidota > Bacteroidia > Bacteroidales > F082 > JALNZU01. Next base: position 40,363 of record DISP01000088.1, read on the forward strand.
GGTACAACCATCGCCATGAGCGCAATGTTGCCTATGATACAGTGGTCTTGCATGTGGTTTACAATGCTGATAAACAAGTTTATACCTCAACAGGAGTTGCCATTCCTACCCTTGAAATAAAAGATAGATTTGATACCGCGCTCTTGTTGCGCTATCGCAGGTTTCAGGATAGCCGAAACTGGATGGCCTGCCAAAATGTTGTTGCTGATGTTCAGCGGTTTACCTGGCTTTCGTGGCTCGACAGAATGATCGTCGAGCGGCTCGAGTTTAAGGTTGAAGAAGTGCTGCAGCTGTTTGAACAAACCGGAAATGACTGGGAAGAAACAATGTATCAACGGCTGATGCGCAATTTCGGTCTTAATGTCAATGATGCGCCTTTTGCACATTTGGCACGTAAACTGACATTTCAGTTGTTGCTTAAACATTCCGGTAATTTATTTCAACTCGAAGCAATGCTGTTTGGTGTTGCAGGCATGCTTTCCCGGGAATTTGCTGATGATTATCCTCTTCGTTTGAAGAAAGAATACTTTTTCTTGAAACAAAAGTATAATCTTGCCGAGCTGCACGATTCGGAATGGAGGTTCATGCGCATGAGGCCTTCAAACTTCCCAACCATACGCTTATCACAGCTTGCTGCGCTGATACATCAAAACCAACGAATGTTCAGCAGGTTTCTTCATGCCGGTACGGCCGGTGATATCAAACCCATGTTTGAAGTAACTGCATCTTCATATTGGGACGATCATTATATGTTTGATAAAAAAGTGAAAGGAACGACGAAAAGATTTGGCAGAGAAACTATTGACCTCATGCTGATCAACAGTGTAGCCCAGGTTTTGTTTGCTTATGGCATTCACAACAACCAGAATGAGCCCAAAGACAAGGCGCTGATGCTGCTCGAAAACATTGAAGCTGAAAACAATGCCATCATACGCAAATTCAATGAGCTGGGAATTGGCGCGGCCAATGCACTACAGTCGCAGGCCATGTTGCACCTGCGAAAACAATATTGCACAAGCAAACGCTGCCTCGAGTGCCGTATTGGTCAGCTCCTAATTCGCACAGAAGAAGGGTACCGTGTTTAGAAAGAAATTGGTCTTGCCTTTTGCATGCTCTTTTTTTATTTGTCCTTGTTCTTCTATTTTGCAATCTTTGCGCTTTCAAGTATCAGGCTGCAGGCTTATTGCTTTGCCGGCCCAGTTTTTTTAACAAGAAATAGTAACGTAATGAATGAGATCCTAAATTTCATTGACCAGGGCATCCAGCTGTACAACGATTATGTTGGGGGCTATTTGATATTGTTTTTGTTGATACCAACAGGCTTGTGGTTTGCAGTCCGTCTCCGCTTCATCAATATCACAAAAATACCGCATGCCATCAGGGTGGTAGCCGGCAAGTACGATGTGAAAGGAACGGCTGGTGATGTAAATCATTTTAAGGCACTTACAACGGCTTTATCGGCAACTGTGGGCACAGGTAATATTGTGGGAGTGGCAATGGCAGTATATCTTGGAGGTCCGGGAGCGGTTTTCTGGATGTGGGTTACCGGATTTTTAGGAATGATGCTAAAATATGCAGAAGTTACACTGGCACAAAAGTACCGCAGGTTTAACAGCGACGGAACGGTCTCGGGCGGACCAATGTATTATATGGAAGACGGACTTAAGGAGAAACTTGGCAAATGGGCGAAGATTCTGGCGTTGGTTTTCGCGTTTTCAACCATTTTATGTTCCTTGGGAACAGGCAATATGGCACAGTCCAACTCCATGTCTGATGCCATGTTAACTACATATCAGATTCCAACATGGATTTCGGGCCTTTTTATCACCGGATTGGTTTTGCTAATCATTATCGGAGGTGTAAAAAGAATAGGTGAAGTCACGGCAAGGCTCGTGCCTTTTATGGCAGTGGTTTATGTGGGAGCCACCTTGATTGTTTTGGTTGCTGAGTATGATAAACTCCCTGGAGCCTTTCATGCGATTTTTGAAGGGGCATTTTCCGGTACAGCCGCTGCAGGCGGATTTTTGGGTTCTACGGTGATCATGACGATGATTTGGGGCGTTCGCAGAGGTTTGTTTAGCAATGAAGCCGGACAAGGCTCGGCTCCAATCGCGCATGCTGCTGCAAAATCAACTTATGCTGCACGCGAAGGAGTTGTTTCGCTGCTCGAACCTCTTATTGATACAATCGTGATCTGTACGATGACTGCCATGATGATAATTGTCACCGATGCCTGGCAGGGAGGAAACAAAGGTGTCGGGATGACAGTAGATGCCATGAATACCGGACTTCACCGTCTTGGTATTGATGGTCTGGGAGGGTATATCATTTCCTTCGGGCTACTGCTTTTTGCTTTTTCTACTATTATCAGCTGGTCATATTATGGCTCACGCGCCAGTATTTACCTCTTCGGGGAGAAATCAGTGAAACCGTTTTTATATGTTTACAGCCTTTTCGTATTTTTTGGAGCAATCTGGGGGCTTGACATCGTTTGGCATTTTGTTGATATGGTCATCACCTTTATGACGATACCAAACCTTATTGCACTTCTCTTGCTCAGCAGCGTGGTGGTGAAGGAAACAAATGCTTATTTCAAAGCCATGTCCGAACTAAAGAAGTAATTCGATGAAACGCAAAGACGCTAAATGGCGCTTGGCAATGTCGGCAAAGCAAATTGTTGTTCTTGTGGTGATAGCCATATTGGCTGTATTTCAGTCCTTTGGATCAAAACCCGATACACAGGATGCAACTGAGCTAAGGCCTGCTTCGGCTGGCATATCTCAAAGCATCAACGAAGCTTTCACGCCATTTGTTGACGGTTTGGCAGGGGTGTTATTTTGGGATCCTTTCGAAGCAACCGGTTTGTATGATGCCAATATTTACGATACCAGCGGAAAATTGGTTGTTGATAAGGCAGGCAAACCGGTCAAAGCACCGCTAAAACTCATTGTAGTTTGGTTGATGATTGGTGGGGTTTTCTTTGCAGTTTTTCTAGGTTTAGTCAATGTAAAAGGATTTGCCAAAGCACTAAAGTTGGTTCGGTCCCAGCCTGCTCATTCAGATGTACCGGGCGAAGTTTCACATTTTCAAGCTTTAAGCGCAGCACTTTCGGCCACGGTTGGCTTAGGAAATATTGCCGGAGTGGCAATTGCAGTTACAATTGGAGGGCCGGGCGCTACAATCTGGATGATTTTGGCCGGATTTCTAGGAATGTCATTAAAGTTTGCTGAATGCACCCTGGGGCTTAAATACAGAAAAATAGACAGCGATGGCAAAGTGTCAGGCGGTGCGATGTATTATTTGAAATACGGCCTCGCAGCAAAAGGTTTTCCCAGGCTGGGAGTTTTACTTTCTGTGTTGTTTGCAGTTTTGGCCATTGGAGGCTCTGTTGGAGGCGGCAATATGCTTCAGGCAAACCAAGCCTTTCAGCAATTGGTGGTTTTTTTCCCGTCTACTGCAGATTTTGGTTTTTGGTATGGCATCCTGATGGCAGCGCTGGTGGGTCTGGTCATCATTGGAGGCATGAAAAGCATTGGCAAAGTGGCTTCCCGCATCGTGCCTTTTATGGCGCTGTTGTATGTAGGAGCTTCTTTGTTCATAATTTTTATGAATATTGACAGAACCGGCGAAGCACTTTCGGCCATCTGGAATGGTGCTTTTTCTGCTGATGCGATGCGTGGCGGTTTTGTGGGTGTTCTTATATTTGGATTTCAACGCGGTGCTTTCTCCAACGAGGCTGGTGTCGGTTCGGCCTCAATAGCCCATGCAGCAGCCAAAACCAATGAGCCTGTGAGCGAAGGTCTTGTTGCACTGCTTGAGCCCTTTATTGATACAGTTGTGATTTGCACAATGACAGCGCTGGTTATCATCTTTTCAGGTGTTGACACTTCGGTAGGGTTGCAGGGTGTTCAATTGACTTCGGTTGCTTATGGATCGGTAATTAGTTGGTTTCCAATGATATTGCTTTTGGCAGTTACACTTTTCGCTTTCAGCACAATGATTTCGTGGAGCTATTATGGCCTCAAAGGCTTTGATTTTCTTTTTGGTGGTTTTGGCGAGAAAATCTTTGGCTCCAGAAAATTTTCGAACAATATTTTTAATTTGTTCTTTTTGGCTTGTATCGTTGTTGGCACATCATCAAGTCTGGGTCCTGTGATGGACTTTTCGGATATGATGGTGCTGTGTATGGCTTTCCCGAATTTACTCGGACTCTTTTTTCTGGCTTCTGAAGTGAAATCAGATTTGAAATCTTATCTTGAAAGATCAAATAGATGAGAAGCAACTGCAACAAAATGCTGAGGCTGATATTGGCCCTGATGGCAGTATTTTTTGTGTCCACACAAAGCAAAGGCCAAACCGGCAGATTGCTGCTTAACACCCTCGAAACAATTGATCAAATTGAAAAAGTGTATCAAAATTATGCAATAAATGATTGTAATTACCTGAATATTAATGCAAATGGATTTTTTGTTGAGAAAGACACATGTTCAGGTTTTGAGCTCAGTTTTTCTGTTACCGAACTCGATCCTAAGGCCACAAAATTGTTTCAGGCCACCCAGGGTGAGGGAAGTAACATTGCATTTTATTGTCTGAAAAATGCCTCATGTATCAAGGTAGTTGACGAAAAAGGAAGATCACGTTATTACACGAGCTTTGAGGCTTTCAACATTCGGGAAACCGATGTGGAAACACAACAAAAGCTGCTGGACGATTTCACTAAACTGCATAAGTATTTAGCAAACCCGTCAAAACATTAATCATTATCTTGCTGCGCTGCCGAAGGCACGAAGTTGAGCGAAGCCGAATTTACACAATACCTCAAGCCGGTAGGTGGCGGGCCATCAGGGAAAACATGACCAAGGTGTCCGTCGCAGGCAGCACATTTGATTTCTGTACGAATCATTCCATAGGAAGTGTCTCTGATTTCCCTGATCTTGTTTTTTTCAACAGCTTCGAAAAAACTAGGCCAGCCCGAACCCGAGTCATATTTCTTGTCAGATATAAATAACTCACTGCCACAAGCCGCACACACATACTTCCCTTTGCCTTTGTGATCAACATATTTGCCCGTAAAAGGAGGTTCGGTGCTGCATTGGCGCAAAATCCTGTATCTCTCAGGGCCCAATTCTTTGAGCCATTCCGCTTCGGTTTTTTCTATTTTTCCTATCATACCATTTGGAACTGTGAATTCTGAAGTATTTTTTCTTTTTTCCTGCGCATGTGTGCATTGAGCGAAGGCTATTGCCGCTATAGAAGCAAGAAACAATAATTTGAACAATGTTTTATCCATTGTAAATGCTTTGACTTTTAACATCTTTGTTGCCTATTTGTTTCATTTGGTTTTGTTTTTAACTTTTTTTGATCAAAGAAGTGGAAAAATCCTAAGGTGTGAATCATTTTTGTAATTTTGACTGTAGTTTGAACTCCGCCAATGACAATAAACTTCAATCAACAAATTTTCAATCAAAACCTACGGCGAATAATCTCCGCGCTTTTGTTGGTTTTATTTGTTGTTATTGAAGGCAGGTCGCAAACTTCTGCACCGGTAAATATAAAATCAAACCTTAGCGATACGTTGACAATCGCAAAAGAATTGAAAGGAATAGATAGCGTACTCGTGAACTTTAACAACGAAACTGAGGCCGGGACAAAACTCACAGCGCTTTTCGATTCAATGACCGATTCCACATCAAAAGCCTTTTTTGTGGATCAAGCCGGCAGAAAAGGAATTGCTCACCGTCAAAAATACGCATTCAACTTTGCCCTGTTTTGGCATCAGCAACAACTCATTTTTGCACGAAAGACGGCCAATGGCAAAGGACTTGTAACAGCACTGAACAACCTCGGATTGCTGTATCGCCGAATGGACCGCTATGCCAACTCGATTGAGGCCTATCAGCAGGCACTCACAATCTCTGATTCAATTGGCTATGAACGTGGCTATGTGTTTGCAACAAACGGGCTGGGAAATATTTACCTGACACTCGACAATTTTAATGAGGCCCTTCGTAATTTCAGGGAATGTTTGCGGGTTGAGCAAAAAACGAGCAATCTAACAGGTGTGGCTATTAACTTAAACAATATCGGCCATGTTTATCTAAACCAAAATCTTTTAGATCAGGCACTTGAGTATTTTATGCTCTCGCTCGAGGTGAACAGGGAGATGAACAATAAACGTGGCACAGCAATTTGTTACAACGATATGGGTGAGATTTACCTGCGCAAAGGAGACGATGCCAAAGCCCTCAACTACTATCTGCTGAGCCTTCAACTGAACACCTCGGTTGATGATTTGTACTACCTGAGCATCAACAACCTTAAACTGGCCGAAATATACATGAGGTCGGCTGAGTACGACAAAGCATTGACCTATTTGAAAGAGTCGGTTCGCTTGGCCGTGATCACCAACAACAGGGCAGTACTGAAAGATGCTTATAAGTTTATGTACAAGGTCTATAAACACAAAGGAAATATCGTTGAGGCGATTTCATTTCTGGAGCAATCAACAATTTTGAACGACAGCATCCTGAATGAAAACACACAAAAGGTAATCTATCAAATGCAGGCAACCTTCAACCGGGAGCAAACGGACAATAAGATTGCATTGCTGAAAAATGAAAAACAACTCGCTGACTTGCGTATCAGGCGACAAAACCTCTACAACACCATGGTGATGATTGGTTTGTTTTTGTCAATTGTCCTGATTTTCGTTGTTTTATATGTCATCAGGATGGTAAACAACAAAAACAAATTGTTGAAGGCCAGAAACGCGGAGATTGAGCATGCCAGAGACCAGCTCAAAGAATATGCTGATAAATTGCTGGTTGCCAAGCAGGAAGCCGAACAAAGCAATCGCTTAAAAAGCCAGTTTTTGGCAAATATGAGCCATGAAATCCGCACCCCGATGAACTCAGTAATCGGATTTACCGAAATTCTGACAAAACTCATTGACGATCCCAAACAACTGGATTATCTTGAATCAATAAAACTCAGCGGTCAAAGTTTGCTGGTGCTCATCAACGATATCCTTGACCTTTCAAAGATAGAAGCCGGTAAGATAGAAATTCAATACCGACCGCTTGATTACTTCAGGCTGCTTGAGGAGGTGCGTAAGGTTTTTGAACCCCAATGTTTGCAGAAAAACCTTGTGTTTGTTGTTGAGATGGACCGGCAGGTGCCCCGGACGATCCATTTCAGCGAGAGCTCGCTTCGCCAGATACTTTTTAACCTCATCGGCAATGCCATAAAATTTACGTCAGGTGGAACAGTGAAAATCAAAACAAAGATGACTTTTCCGTCGAATTCAGAGTCGGAGATGTTTATCGAAGTCTCAGATACCGGTCAGGGCATGGATAAAGACGATCTTGAGCACATATTCGAAGCATTTTATCAAACTTCGCTTGGAAAAGATCAACTCAGGGGTACCGGTCTCGGACTCACTATCACAAAACGACTTGTCGAAGCAATGGGCGGTACTATTAAAGCCCGAAGCAGCCGGGGCGAAGGAACCGTTTTTAGCATCTGGTTTCCAAATGTTTCCGTTTTGCCCGACCGCACGCACTTAAAAAGATTCGATGAAGAGAATGCACAGCAGGGCGAATGGTCATCCATATGCCTGATTAGTAACAACCTGAGGATGAAGACTCGTATTGACCTGCTTGTTGAAAAAAGCGGATCTATTTGTGACGTATTTCAGGATTTTACCTTACTTTTAAAATACAGAAAACATTGGCATTACCGCCTGATGATGGTTGATGTCTCTGCTTTGCATCATTTTGAAATTGCCAAAGAAAACGGCCTTTTCAACGAGCGGCGCGAACATTCTAAACTTGCATTTGTTTTTCTGGAAGCATCCTCCGAACAAGAAAGATTGAACGAACTTGGGTTGTCATTCCATTTACCCGTCCAAAACAGTGGCCTGCTTGCGCTTGTCAAGGAAGCATCAAAAGATACGCGCCTCAAGCAAGCCGACAAACTCCTTGATGATATAATCTTTGACGCTGAAATGGAAGAAGTCAGGCAACTTTCACTGAATTTCATCAGGGCCCAGAAAACACAATATATAAATGATGTTGCCTTTTTTGCCTCGAGTCTGATTGACTTGGCTGAAAAACTTAACCACGATGCTTTACTCAGTTTTGGACTTGAACTCGAAAAACACACCGATTCTTTCAATATCGAACAGATTTCAAATTTGCTCAACCAGTTCGAAACAGGAACGAATATTCTCGATATTAGTACCTCCATGTAATAGTAAACATTTATTAATCAACTTAATATGAATATTCTCGTTGTTGATGACAATCCCAGAAACATCCAGATCGTTGGGAATATTCTGAAAGAGCAACAATATCAGATTGCCTTTGCACTCGAGGGTGCAAAAGCTGTTGAGTTGGCTGCACAACAGGATTTTGACCTTGTTTTGCTCGATATTATGATGCCTGAAATGGATGGCTACGAGGTGTGTCAGTTATTGCGCAGTGATCCTAAAACGAAGAACCTGCCAATCATTTTTCTAACGGCTAAAACAGACACAAACAGCATTGTCAGAGGCTTTCAACTTGGTGCCAACGATTATGTGACAAAGCCTTTCAACAGTGCCGAACTTATGGCAAGGGTAAAAACACAGCTTGAACTGCACAGCAAGCGCAAACAGCTTGACGAACTTAATAAGCACCTCGAAGAAAAGGTGAGCGAACGAACTGCAGAACTCGAACATGCAAATATGCGACTGATGCGCCTTGAAAAATCAAAAAGCGACTTTCTTTCGATCATCGGCCATGAATTGCGCACACCCTTGAATGCATTGGTCGGACTCACGACCTTGCTGCAATCAACCGATCTCACAACTGAGCAAAATGAGTTTCTGTTCTCTATGAAACATGCCTCGGGCCGTCTTGCGCGTTTTTCTGAAATGGCACTACTCATCACTTCCTTGCAAACTTCTGCCCAACTGCCCGATCTTTATCCCCTCAGGGTTAATGTGTTGTTTGAAATGGCTATCAAAGAACTGCATTTTCTCATTCAGGAAAAGCAGCTGGAGGTAATCATCTTAAACCATTCCGACACAATCGACGTAGATGGTGATGCTGAGCTAATCAGAAAGTGCCTTGTCACTTTGATGGAAAACAGCATACATCAGCTGCCTGTTGGCGGAAAAATTGAGTTGCAGGCCATCGAAACTGAACAAAGCGAAACTTGCCTTCAGGTAAGCGACGACGGCCCCGGATTCACGCAGGAAATAATTGACCTTTTCTCGAAGGGAGATGAACAAGATCTTAAAGCAGTGAGAGCCTTGGGCGGATTGTCACTCACTGCTGTTCGTCTTATAATGAAAGCCCACGGCGGAAACATTGGCATCGCAAACAAACCCGGCGGAGGAGCAAAAGTATGCCTGAAATTTCCCCGACAGCAATAAGCTTTTTCGTTTCCGACTTGTAACATTTCTTTTTTTAATTCAACGGCATCCGCTATTTTTGCAGGATGAAGGAAAAGCCCGTGAAAATATTTGTACTGTTGTCGCGCATACCCTGGCCGTTGGAAAAAGGCGACAAGCTGAGGGCTTTTCATCAAATCAAAAGCCTCTCTAAGTCAACCGAGATCGTACTTTGCGCACTGAATACCGATCCAAAAGCCGACAAACAAAAGGCCTTCAGAGCACTTCAGCCCTATTGCCAATCGGTCAGCTTTATTGATCTTCCAAAAAGTGCAATCCTGTGGAATGTGTTTCGGGCTTGGATTACAGGCAAGCCGCTGCAAGTTGGCTTTTTCTTCAGCAAAAAAGCACAGCGCAAAATCAACTCGCTTCTACACATTCACAAACCTGATCTTATCTACGGACAACTATTGAGGGTTGCAGAATATATCCACCACCAGAACATCCCAAAAGTCCTTGATTATCAGGATGTATTCTCAATGGGAATGAAGCGCAGGATGCTGCTTGCGAGCTGGCCCAACAAATATTTCTTTCAGTCGGAATACAAACGACTTTTGAAATATGAGTCATTTGTGTTTGATGCTTTCGACCTGAAAACAATCATCAGTTTCCCTGATCGTGAGCTGATTCCGCATCCGCTCAAAGAGCAGATCATTGTGGTGCCAAATGGTGTGGATCACGATTTTTTTAAGCCATATCCTGCTGAAAAAGAATATGATATACTGTTTACTGGAAACATGGCCTATCCGCCCAATGTGAATGCAGCATTGTTTCTTTGTGAGCAGATTATGCCAATTGTCTGGAAAAGTTATCCGCATGCGAAGGTATTGTTAGCGGGAGCTACTCCCGACAAACAAGTGGCAAAACTTGCTTCGAAAAAAGTGAAAGTAAGCGGCTGGCTCGACGACATCAGGCAAGCTTATGCTTCATCGCGCATTTTTGTGGCTCCGATGCAGATTGGCACTGGGCTGCAAAACAAACTCCTTGAGGCAATGTCAATGCGATTGCCCTGCATCACAACACCTTTGGCCAATGAACCGTTGAAAGCCGAAAACGGAAAACATATACTGGTGTCCGAAACAGCTGCCGGATTGGCTGAAAATATTATTGCTTTGCTCAATGCGCATGATCTGGGACAGCAAATTGCCGAAAATGGCTACCAGTTTGTCCATCAACACTATAACTGGGATGCATCGTGCGAAAAAATGCTGCACGCCATGAAGGAAATTTTACCTGTGAAATAACACACAACCAATGGATTTTTAATTTTGTTAAATTCATTTTGGCTGGATTCTAATTTTACTAAATTTGCATCAAACTATTGATAAATAACTATTTACATTAAACAATAATAGAAATTACTGTGTCAGACGATAAAAAAATCATTTTCTCGATGGTAGGAGTGAGCAAAATTGTGCCGCCAAACCGTCAAATTATTAAGGACATATACCTGTCGTTTTTTTATGGTGCAAAAATTGGCATCATTGGCTTGAACGGTTCAGGAAAGTCAACGTTAATGCGCATTATTGCCGGTAAAGAAAAATCATTTCAGGGTGAGGTGGTTTTTTCACCGGGCTATAGTGTTGGAATGCTCGATCAGGAGCCTGATCTTGATCCCAACAAAACAGTTAAACAAATCGTTGAAGAAGGCGTTCAGGATGTGGTTGATCTTTTAAAGAAATATGAAGAGGTCAACAACAAGTTCATGGAGCCGATGAGCGATGATGAGATGAATAAACTCATCGAAGAACAGGGAAGGCTCACCGATCTGATTGAACAAAAAGATGCCTGGGAATTAGACAGCAAGCTCGAACGTGCCATGGATGCGCTTCGTTGTCCGGATGGCGACACAGCAGTTTCGGTGCTTTCCGGTGGTGAACGCCGTCGCGTTGCGCTTTGTCGTTTGCTTTTAAGCGAGCCGGATATCCTACTGCTCGACGAACCAACCAATCACCTTGATGCTGAATCAGTTGAATGGCTCGAAATGCACTTGCAACAGTACAAAGGAACGGTGATTGCCATCACCCACGATCGTTATTTCCTCGACCATGTTGCCGGTTGGATTCTTGAGCTGGACCGTGGCGAAGGCATTCCTTATAAAGGAAATTACACCTCGTGGCTCGAACAGAAATCGAAACGCCTCGAAATGGAAGAGAAAACCGAAAGCCGTCGTCGGAAAACCCTCGAAAGAGAGCTTGAATGGGTGCGTATGGCTCCAAAAGCCCGTCATGCCAAGTCGAAAGCGCGCCTCAGCTCATACGAAAAACTCCTCAACGAGGACACCAAACAAAAAGAAGAACGCCTGGAGTTGTACATCCCAGATGGACCGCGCCTCGGCAACAAAGTGATTGAGTGCAACAACGTTACCAAAGCTTTTGGCGACAGAATACTCTTCGAGAATCTCAGCTTCAGCCTTCCTCCGGCCGGAATTGTGGGCGTGATTGGTCCCAATGGCGCTGGTAAAACAACACTTTTCAGAATGATTATGGGATTGGAAAAACCTGATGCCGGAAGTTTTGAAGTGGGCGAGACTGTGAAAATAGGCTATGTGGATCAGGCACACGAAGAAATAGATCCAGACAAAACTGTTTTTGAAGTCATTTCCGGCGGACATGATGAGTTGCGGCTCGGAAACCGAACCATCAATTCGAGAGCCTATGTGGCACGATTTAATTTTCAGGGCAACGACCAGGGAAAAAAAGCAGGGATACTTTCCGGCGGTGAGCGCAACAGAATGCACCTTGCCATGACCCTCAAACAAGAAGCCAATGTGCTTCTGCTTGATGAGCCCAGCAACGATATTGACGTGAACACACTCCGCGCATTGGAAGAAGGTGTTGAGAATTTTGCCGGTTGCGCCGTTGTCATCTCGCACGACCGCTGGTTTCTCGACAGGATTGCAACACATATTCTGGCCTTTGAAGGCGATTCACAAGTCTATTTCTTCGAGGGCAGCTACACCGAATATGAAGAAAACAAGCGCAAACGGCTTGGAAATGCCGGCCCAACACGTATTCGCTACAAAAAACTAATGTCCTGACTTTGATTCAAACAAACTAGAATTGATGATCAAAATCAACGAAGCGTTTATTTCGCCGGTATCAGACCAGGCAAAGAATTCGGCCAGAAGAAGGAAAAACTTTAATTTCCATCAATCGGATGCTGAGACCATGCACCGAATGCTCAACGCTATGGAGCCAGATACATATATTCAGCCCCACAAGCATGAGTTGCCTGATAAAGTGGAAGCTTTTTTTTGTTTGCGGGGTCGTTTGCTCGTTGTCGAATACAATGATGACGGTATAATACGCGATCACATTGTGTTGGATCCGCAAACCGGAAACTTTGGCTGTGAGATTCCGGCTCGCACCTGGCACAGCATCATCAGCCTCGAAAATGGTTCGGTTGCATATGAAGTAAAAGATGGACCGTATGATCCTGCCGTGGACAAGCATTTTGCTAACTGGGCACCGCGCGAGGGTGATGATGATGCCTTGTCATACAACAGAAAAATTCTTGAATACCTGGGGTTGTAAAAATGACAAAAAAAACGCTGAAGGACATTGCATCTCAGCGTTTTTTTTGATTTTATGAAAATGCTTTTACAAAAACAGCAGTTGTGCCAAAATGTAAACCGGCAACAAAACCACGATCGAAAACTTGAAAATATAACCAAAGAAACTTGGCATCGAAATTCCATTCTCCTCAGCAATGGCTTTCACCATGAAGTTAGGGCCATTTCCAATGTAAGTCATTGAACCAAAGAAAACTGCTCCTACCGAAATGGCAGCAAGAATTTCCTCTGGAATTCCAGCAACCAGTCCGGTTGCACCTTCGCTTACCATTCCAAGAGCCAGATTATGAAAAGCCAGCGCGGTTGGTGCATTGTCAAGGAAAGAACTTAAACTTCCAGCTGCATAATAAAACATGGCCACTGAGTCGATTCCCAAAGTAGCGGCATTGTCACGTAACCATAGCAATGCTGGCAGCATTGTTACGAAAATACCTAAAAACAAAAATGCAACCTCAATAATAGGAGTCCAGGTAAACTTATTGTCCTTACGTAGCATTTGTGGTGTGAAATATAATGACATACCTGCAAACGAAAGCATCACAGCCTCGCGAATAAAACCAAAATAGTGGTTGTCATGAATAAAGTGAAGGTAGTTCTCGTTTAAAAAAGCAACAGATAAAACAATTCCAATTAGAAAGATAAAATTGTAAGTTCCTGATAAACTGAGTTTTTCTATTTGAGTGTGATCTTTTTCAACATTTATAACCGGTTCTTTTTTATGGTAATAAGTATCAAAAGCGAAATAAATGGCCAATAAAAGTCCGTTCACAAAAGCCCACTCTTTGGTGAGGTGGAAAAACCACTCAAACGGTGCACCACGCAGATACAGAAGGAACAATGGCGGGTCGCCGAGTGGGGTGAGCAAGCCACCCGCGTTGGCAACTATGGCAATGAAAAACAAAATTGTATGAACCTTGTATTTTCGCTCCGAATTGGTTTTGATCACCGGACGAATCAGCAACATGGCAGCACCTGTGGTTCCCATAAAAGATGCTAGCACTGCTCCGATACCTAAAAACAAAGTGTTGATGGCAGGCTTTGCTTCAATATCACCTTTGAGCTGGATACCGCCTGTGATAACAAACAACGAACCAAGAAGTACAATGAATGGTACATAGTCAAAGATCATCTGGTGCATCAAATCATGGGTGAGACCCAGCGAAATCAGATAAATAGCTGTGGGTAAGCCGAGTGCGAGGCTGACAATAAGCTTGTTTTTGTTTTCTTCCCACCAATGGTTGAAAAAAAGTGGCCCGATGGCAATAAACAACAACATAATCGCAAAGGGAATCGAAGCCCAGAGCGGAATAACAACATGCGAATGTTCCATATGCTAAATTTTAAAAATAACGATCGCAAAGGTAGTATTCCAATCATTTTCAAAAGAAAGGATTTTTTATTTAGATGCATTCTTAATTATTTGTTTATACCGAGACACATAACATAGTCGCATCACGGCACTTAAAACATTTGAGTATTTTTGTACCCGAAATTATCACACAATGGCTCAGAAACCTTCAATCCCCAAAGGAACCCGCGACTTCGGCCCACAACAGATGACCCGCAGAAATTATATCTTCGATTCTATCAAAAATGTTTTCCAACGCTATGGATACCAGCCTATTGAAACTCCGGCGATGGAACAACTCTCAACACTTCTGGGCAAATATGGCGAAGAAGGCGACAAATTGCTGTTCCGCATTTTGAACTCTGGCGATTTTCTCTCGGAAGTAGAAACCGGAGCCGCAAAATTTGAAAGTTCGGCCTTGCTTCCCTTCATCGCCGAAAAAGGTTTGCGCTATGACCTCACAGTGCCTTTTGCGCGTTTTGTGGTTCAATACCGAAACGACATTGTTTTCCCGTTTAAGCGCTATCAAATGCAGCCTGTTTGGAGGGCCGACAGACCTCAAAGGGGACGCTACCGCGAGTTTTACCAATGCGATGTGGATGTAGTGGGCAGCGATTCTTTGCTTAACGAAGCCGAATTAGTTCAGATCGTCAATGATGTGTTTGGGAAGCTGGGAATCAGGGTTGTTGTGAAAATAAACAATAGAAAAATCCTGGCCGGCATCGCCTCTTACATTGGAAACCCCGATAGCCTTACCGACATCACCGTGGCGATTGACAAACTCGACAAAATTGGAATTGAAAACGTGAATGCCGAACTGGCTCTCAAAGGATTAAGCCCCGAAGCCATCGAAAAACTTCAACCTGTGCTTTATATGGATGGCGACAGCCACTCCAAACTGGACAAGATGGCTACTTTACTTCATGCGGATGAAACAGGTGCAAAGGGAATTCAGGAGATGCGTACCTTGTTTGCGTATCTTGATAATATGGGGCTTGATTTGAATTATGAGCTTGATCTAACGCTTGCCAGAGGACTCAACTATTATACCGGGGCAATTTTTGAAGTAAAAGCCCTCGATGTTCAAATGGGAAGCATTTGTGGTGGTGGTCGTTATGACGATCTCACAGGAATTTTCGGAATGCCGGATGTCTCGGGCGTTGGAATCAGTTTTGGTGCCGATCGCATTTATGATGTGCTTACCGAGCTCGGTCTTTTCCCAGCCAGCTCCACCCAATCAACATTTCTTCTTTTCGTAAATTTTGGTCCCAAAGAAGAAGCTTTTTGTCTGCCATTGTTAAAAACAATCAGACAAGCCGGTATCAATGCCGAAATTTTTCCCGAAGCCGACAAAATGAAGAAACAAATGAAGTATGCCGATCAAAAAGACATACCTTATGTTGCTTTAGTTGGTGAAAACGAAATGCTTCAAGGCAAAGTTACCATCAAAAACATGAAAACCGGAGCGCAGCAAACAGTTGATGCAACTGCGCTGGCTGATTATCTTCAATCGCTTTCAAACCTTTGATTTCATGCTGTGGATCATTCATTTCCTTATAAAAGTAAACCGCACTTCGCTGTTCGTTTGATTTTTTTAACTGTCAGAAGCCAAGCTTCTTCCGTCTTGCTTTAAAAGTCAATCCATGTTTACTTATCTTTTATTGAATGAAAATCCACTATATTTCAGATGAAAAACTGACCTTCAAACGCGTTTTCGACATCCTGCGCGAAGGTTATCAGCTTCAACTTTCAACCGAAGCAATTGCGAAAATCGTCAAGTGCCGCGATTATCTCGACCGTAAAATGCAGGCGCAAACGGCTCCTATCTATGGCATTACAACTGGTTTCGGATCATTGTGTGATACCTCAATTTCCAATGACGACCTGGGCACTTTGCAGAAAAACCTGGTTATGTCGCATGCTTGCGGAACCGGCGACAAAGTGCCTGCCGAAATAGTCAGACTTATGCTTTTGTTGAAAATCCAAAGTCTGTCCTATGGTCATTCAGGTGTGCAACTTATTACTGTTCAGCGTCTTGTTGACTTTTTTAACCACAACATCCTGCCTGTGGTTTACGAGATGGGTTCGTTGGGTGCATCAGGCGATCTCTCGCCTCTGGCACATCTCTCGCTTCCACTTTTAGGTCTAGGCGAGGTGGTTGTTGAAAATGAATGCATCTCTTCTGCCGAGATGCTCAAAAGATTTGGATGGCAACCCATTGAACTTCAATCGAAAGAAGGTCTGGCGCTATTGAATGGAACACAGTTTATGAGTGCTTATGGCGTGTATAGCCTTTTGAAAGTTTTTAGACTTTCGATGCTTGCCGACATCATTTCCGGCATATCGCTCGATGCTTTCGATGGCCGTATTGAACCTTTCTACGATGCTGTGCACCAGATCAGACACCATAAAGG
>DISP01000088.1:57287-60263 GCA_002421995.1 Bacteroidales bacterium UBA6207
TGTGCCGAATGGGGAAATATTTCAGAAAGACGCACCTACCAACTTGTGCATGGAAAGCGTGGATTGCCTCCATTTCTTGTTGCTAATCCCGGCTTGAACTCAGGATTTATGATTCCACAATACACTTCGGCCAGCCTTGTAAGTCAAAACAAGCAGCTGTGTACTCCCGCTTCGGTTGATTCCATCGAATCTTCGCAGGGCCAGGAAGACCATGTGAGTATGGGAGCCAATGCTGCAACCAAGGCATTGCGTGTGGTGATGAATCTCGAAAGAATTCTGGCTATCGAACTCTTCAATGCTGCGCAGGCACTCGATTTTCGCCGCCCTGCCAAAACCGGAAGTTATCTCGAATCGTTCGTGTCAAAATACCGCGAACGCGTTCCTTTCGTGGATCAGGATAAAATGATGTACCCCGAGATTGAAAAATCTGTTCAGTTTCTGCGAAGTGTTCCAATCGAAATACCTGATGCTTTGATACAGGGTATTTAGGTGCTGATGAAAAGCTTATTCTTCGAAAATCAAATCGTAAGGCCGTTCAACAGCTTGGCCTATCTGCGTCACGGCCACAAACTTGCTCCAACGCTGAAACTCATGCCCCTCAAAGAAAACTACAATTGTGGGGTTGGAAAAAATGCCATAATGAGCGGTAATTTCGGGATGCTTTTCGGAGTCAATATACAAAACTTCCATCTTTGGAAAGTCGTTGGCAACCATCTCTTGCACCTTCGGTCGAAGACTGATGCAGGGTGCACAATGGTCGCTGAAAAAATAGAGCAGCAATGCTTTTTGTTGCGAAACAGTTTGCTCAACAAGGGTAATGTTCATCTGGTTTGGATTTTTTTTGCAAAGATACAATCTTAATTTGGTTGAGGAAATGAATCATAACCATCAGATAAACAACAATATAAAAATGAGTGAGCATCGGATTTATAATATTGTTTAATCCATTAATGAATCTTTTTTTAAGTAAATTAGCCCCCGGCATCAAGACCAAACTTTGGAAAATACTTTTGATAAACCTGTTAAAACATAAACCATGACACTCATTATTAAAGGAAGCGGACTTACAATTGAGGATGTTGTTGCAGTGGCACGGAACGGAAAAAAAGTTACACTCGAAACAGCTGCACAAGAACGTATTGTGAAATGCAGAGCGATGCTCGAACGAAAGATTCAGGCCCACGAAATAATGTATGGTGTGAATACCGGTATTGGCGAGTTTTCGGAAGTAGTGCTGAACGATGACCAGGTGAAGGATTTTCAGAAATATCTGATCTATAATCATGCTGCCGGCATTGGCGATGCAATGCCACTGGAACATGTACGTGCTGCCATGCTGGGCCGAATCAATGTTCATGCCCATGGCAATTCAGGTTGCCGACCCGAGATTACAAACACCTTGGTCGAAATGCTTAACAAAGGCGTTACACCTTACGTTTGCCAGAAAGGGAGCGTAGGTGCCTCGGGCGATCTACCTCCAATGTCGCAGATTGCCTTGTTGATGATGGGCGAGGGGAAAGCTTATTATAAAGGCGAACTGCTTGAAGGAAGGCAGGCTATGGAGCAGGCTGGCATTGAGATTCCCGGGCTTCAGGCCCGCGATGGACTTGCAACCATCAATGGTTCTAATGTTCTCACAGCCATGAGCGCGCTTTTTCTGTATGATGCCGACCGTTTTTTACGTCAAGCCGAGATTGCAGCAGCCATGTCGCTCGAAGCACTCAAGGCCAATATGAAACCGTACGTCCGTAAAATACACGAAGTCAGAGGATTCAAAGGCGCTGTGAGAAGCGCTATGGCCATCAACAAAATGATAAAAGGGGGCGATTTGGCCGAGGGTCATGTTAAATCGAAGGTGCAGGATGCTTACAGCATGCGCTCGACACCACAGGTGATCGGCGCTGCACATGATGCGTTGGCCTGGGCGCGCTCACAGGTTGAGATCGAGTTGAATGGAGTGGGCGACAATCCCATCTTTTTTCCTGATGAGAACATACAACTGTCGGGTGCCAACTTTCAGGGGACGCCTGTTGCCTTGCCGATGGACATGGCCGGTGCTGCCATCACCATGGTTTGTGTCTTGTCCGAACGCCGTCTGAACAGATTGAACAATCCTGCGCTCAGCGTGGGTTTGCCGGCTTTCCTTACAAAAGGTGCCGGTATGTTTTCGGGATTGATGCTTTCGCAATATACTGCTGATATGCAGATTGTTGAACAACGGATTCTTTCGGCTCCGGCAAGCATTCAATCCATTCCGGCAGCCGCCGATCAGGAAGATTTTGTTTCGATGGGCATGAATACGGCGCTCAAAAACAACCAGATTCTCGACAATGCTTATGGCATTTTGGGTATTGAGCTGATGGCTGCTGCACAAGCGCTCGATTTCAGAGACTATCACTTTGGCGAGGGAACAACAAAAGCGCATGAGGTGATTCGGCGTCATGTAGATTTTCTTGAAATTGACCGCCCACTTTATGCCGATCACAACACGATGAAGGCCTTGGTCAAAAGCTGTGAGCTGCTCGAAGAAATTGAAAAAGTGACTGGCAGCTTGAGTGAATATTAATCAAAGATACTAATATACAATAAGTTAATAAGTTATTATGAATGAACAATCGGGCAATTTAAAAATACGGCCTAAAGCACTTACAGTTTTGGCAATTTTGAGTTTTGTGGGCAGTGGGTTGTCGGCAATCAGCAATTTGTTTGTGTTTTTTAATCATGCAATGATGGTCGAAATGGTTGAATCAGATATGTTTAGCAGTATGGAGTTTGATTTTTCCATTTTAACTTCAACCAATAAGCAATACTTTTTGATTATTGGTTTGCTCAATATTGTTTCATTTTCGGGTGTGCGGCAAATGTGGTTTATGCGCAGAAGCGGTTTCCATATTTACGCTATCTCACAGCTTTTGATGCTCATCGTTTCAACAGTTTTCGTATTCAAACCTTCAGGAATTTTTCCAATGTTTGACC
>DISP01000174.1 GCA_002421995.1 Bacteroidales bacterium UBA6207
CAGCCATCAAGCTGAAATGATTCAAGATTTTTACATGCATCCCTGATCGCCATCACCTCTGCATGGGCTGTCGGGTCGTTCAGTGATGTAACACTGTTAAAACCTCTCCCTACGATTTTTCCGTCTTTCACTACTACTGCACCAAATGGACCACCTTTTAAACTTTCCAGGTTACTTTTGGCAAGTTTAACAGCTTCATTCATAAAATCTTGCGAATTCATCTCTTTATGTTTCTTGATTAATAATGCTTGTTGATTTTGTGGTTTCAGACGAAAGTGCCCATTTACCTGTTAACGTGGGGAGATCAACATATCTGCTTAAATGAAGCAGGAATTCTGTACGCGGAATAGTATAAGCGCCTAAGCTTCTTAGGTGAGGAGTATCTTGTTGAGCGTCAATAAGTTTAAAATCTTGTTCAGCCAAATAATTACACAACTTCACAAACGACACCTTTGATGCATTATCCGCTTGGTGAAACATAGATTCGCCAAAAAAAACCTTCCCGATTGCAAGACCATACAAACCACCAACAAGCCTATCCTCCCGATAAGCTTCAACAGAATGTGCAAACCCCATTTCATGCAAAACACTATTGGCAGCTATCATCTCTTCAGTTATCCACGAGCCGGTTTGGCCGTTTCTTGCCGTTTCGGCACAGGCTTTCATAACTTCGGGAAAATTTGTGTCGAATTTGATTTCAAAAATGTTGTCTTTTAATACTTTGCGTAATGACTTCGAGACCTTTACCTCCAATGGTTTTATCACCAGCCGTGGGTCAGGCGACCACCATAAATATTCAGAACCTTCTTCAAACCAGGGAAAAATGCCATTTTTGTAGGCCTCTAATAGTCGTGACGCTGACAAATCGCCACCAAATGCCAACAGTCCATCCTCCTCTGCATATTTTGCCGGAGGAAACAGAATGCTATCATCGTCGAGCTCAAATATCATCTTCCGAACTAAATTATTTCACAGAGTTTGAAATCTGTCTAATTGACAACCAGAAGTTTAGATGTAAAACGACTATTCCCGGAAAGAAAGTTAACAATATATACACCAGCTTTCAGATTGCTGTCAATCACACTGTTTGCATGAACATTTGCTTGATACAGAAGCTGTCCTGACAAATCAATTACCTGAATAATTCCTGTTTCCGGTAAGTTTGATCCGCTCAAAATAAAATTTCCGGTATTACTAATTGGAATCAGACGTAAATCACTGCGGTGGGCAATAATTGATTCATTGCCAACAACAGATTCATACCAGAAAGTGAAATTAGCAGCGGGCGCACCTCCGGGGTAGGTCATTGTTGCACCACCTGCCGATACACCTTCAAGGTAATAAGATACCTTGTCGCCTGGTTTTAAGTTTTCTATGATTCCAATGTTTTGAGGACAAGCCATATACACGGGTACTTTATTGTATTTCTCCTCATCGTTTACTTTATAATACAACCACATTCCCTGAATACCCGAATTTGACTCACAATTACTGTAAAGATACATTTCGGGACTATATTCCTGAACACCGGTTACCTTACGATGTATGATACGCATGAACAATGGCGCCGGAACTTCTTTTGTTATACGTCTGATTCCGCCATTAATTTGACTTATGTAGCGCGCATCAACCATAATGATCTTATAACCAGGCATAGCTTCTGTGTATATTTGTGCTGCCTGATCGTCATAACTGCTAATGCCATAGGAGGGAACAATAATTGTATTGTTGATAATCAGCGAGTTGGTATAGGTACGCATCTCATCATTCTGCGAGATTGCGAATGTTCCGTCTGCCTTAGGCGGTGCCGGAATGCGAATGATTCTGTATGGTTTGTTGAAATGATTGCTTAATCCTTCAAGAATCATAATGTTAAATTCCAGTATGTTATGGTAAGGTAAGCTGTCAGGATATGATGAAACGAGCAATGTTTCATAGTCAAGCACCTTCATAAACATATCAGCATGTTGCCAATTGCCCCCTCCACTGTTTGTAAGACTTTGAAGAAAGGTAAAATCCATCAGGTTGAATTTGTCAATGAGCATATTTCGGATCATCGAAGCACTCAGTTCAGGATTTTGCTGTTGTATTCTTGTTGTTGCAAACCCTCTTGTTAAACCATCAAACAAAAGATTTCCGCCTTCTGCCTCAAGGTCCAGGTCAACGCGCGTCCAGCCCCACAAGCCGGAGAGTTGGACCGGAAATGAATCATCATTTGGCCGGCCATATCCACTATATCTCATATCCAGTAAATATCTCTGGTTTCCCTGCCCAAAATTGCCATAAAGAACATTCGGACCAAAGTCTCTTATCCATGAAGTTTCGTTGAGTGCCGGAATAAAAAAAAGGTTATCAGACGACGCACCTTGTGAAAGAATAAAATCCCTGATTATAATGGTGTCAACCGCTGTATTTTCAGGATTGTAAGAAATCCAAACCTTCGCAGTTTGCTGAGCTACCTTTGTGATATTGGCCATCAGCGTGTCTAACCCCGGTTCGTAAGCCCAGGTCATTAGCAATCCTTCGTTCTTTTCAAACTCCGCCGGATTAAAAACCGCGAACTGCGAAAACATAGCTTTTGCAGTTACCATGCACAGCAAGATTATTGTAGCTATTTTCAGTGTTAAAGTTATATTCATCTTTTAATCAGTATATTAGCTATTACAGATTCAATTTATTCCTTGTAGATCCAGGCTTCAGGATACAAATCTTTGTATTTTTCTTTGCTCTTCATGGCATCCTTGAGGTTCGTACAAACATCCAGGGCAACACGGTATTTTCTTTCTTTCACAACAATTGATGCTTTTGAAAAGCCAGCGTTTTTGTAACGTTTTAATGCTTCCTCTGCATCGCCTTTGTTTGTAAAACTGCCATAAATCAGGTAATACTTTGCTGCTTTGTCACTCATTGTCATATTAATGGGTTGATCTGCAGTTGATTGCAAAGCATCATTTTTCAATTCGAAGCATCCTGCTGGCTTTGGTGTTGGATCAGGTCTTTGTCCAAACCAGACAGAAACGTAGTTTTCGCTAACTCCAATTCCGATAGCAAGCCATTTTTTATCACTGTCAGAGGCCCTTGATAACAACATATCCAACACTTCCTCACTTGATTTCCAAAGCTTGAATACACTGTCGGCCGAAACGATTCCTTCTTCGTTATAAACCAATTCGTATCCTCTGAAATTATATGAAGTCAATTCTTTCGGCTTGTCCCACATGCAGTTGTTCTTCAGCACATAGCTGTTATAACAACAGGGTGTCCATTTTCCCTTGTCAGACCAACTGTGGGCATTACAAATACTTGTATCCTGTTTATTAAGCTGTAAATCATACACATGGAGTTTTGCCACAAAAGAAAGTGAACGTGATAATGCAATGATTGGTAGATTATTCTGAACCCTGAGCTGATTGATCAGATTAACCAATTTTATCTCCTGTTCATCAAGACATACATTATCAACCGATGCAATCTGTGCGCTTATTCTGAACGGTATTAGAACCGAAAGGAAAAACAGAAAAATTAATGCCCTTTTTACCAATGTAAATTGTGTTTGTGCACAAAATTAAACTTTTCACGTCACCAGACAAAGCTTTCTATATTCATTGCGCACTGCAATTGATAATCTTTGGCAATTTTTACGGTTACAGGATGATTTACGTTGAAATGAAAGCTTTTGCCAATTTTATTCACGGCAATAACACCCGGCGAAGTTCCGGTTAAGAAAATAGCCTCGAAACGATTGATTTCGTGTGTATTGACAGGTTTTTCAATGCATTGGATGTTGTTGGTTTGACAAATCCTGATGACTTTTTGCCGGGTAACTCCAGCTAGAACTTGATCAGACGGAGGTGTAAAAACATCATCATCTAAAACAAAAAAAACATTCGACTTGCTGCCTTCACTAAGCTGACCATCTCGTGTGAGAAGCAGCTCGTAAACACCAAGTTTCTTTATAGTTTCGCTTGTTTCTGTTTTATACTGCCGGTTGAAGATTTTGAGAGTTGGATTTTCACGTGACTGATCATACAAAGCTACTTCAACTCCACCTTCATATATCGCCGAGGACGGATAAAAAGACGGAATAAACCACAGTGCCACTTTAAACTTTGAACCGGAAAAAGGTGGTGCAAGCATCAATTTTATGTTGCCGCTGTCAATGCTATTCGCCTGAATAAGTGCTTTGATTCGTTGCTTCAACTTTTGAAAACCGGGAAAAGGAATGCCTGATTGAATACAACCCCTTTCCAGTCTTACCAGGTGCTCTTCTAAAAAGAGAGGCTTACCCGAAACAATTCTTATAACTTCATATAGATAGTTCTCTCCTTCAAAATGTTCCGGAATGAAATCACAACTGCTAATCAATTCCCTGTCGCCAACAAAATACCTGTGTAAACACTGCTCCACTACATTAACGCGTTTGAAGATAATCTTCAATGATTTTCATCGCCTTGGCCGACATTTCATTTTCGACAAAAATCAGTGCCGAATCTTCCGGAGATCCGGAGCCCCAGCCGGCAATAATGCTTTCGTTGAGCGTGTCGCGCAAAATGCTGCCAACTCCGTTTTCCTTTAAAATTTCGTTGATGAAATTTGCTTCGACGATTGATCCGGTGTAAACTTGTAT
>DISP01000240.1 GCA_002421995.1 Bacteroidales bacterium UBA6207
TAGAATGCTTACGATTTGGCTTTTCGGCCAGGGTTTAATACTGTTTTTTAGCATTAATTTGAAAACAAGGCGTGATTTTTTTGCCGGATTCATCATTATCACCGGTACAAAGTGGTATTCGGCTGTCTGTTTGATAGTAACTTTAAAACTTACGTAAGTGATAAAAAATAGTGCAAACGTTTGCTATTGCTGGCAAAATTGTTTTTTTGTTAAGAAAATCTTAAGAAAACTTAACATTTACCCACCTTTTATATTAACAAATGCAGTAGTTGATTTTACAATTGACCCTATAGATTACTACAAATCGCTACATCGTTACCAATGCTTGCGTCTAAATTTGGCTCTCACAAATTACCATCAAAACCGCAAAAAAGATATGGGAAAAAATGTACGAATTCTTAAATCATCCGATGAAGGCCGGCGGCAAGGACCAGTCCGTGGCTTACAAATCATCGGATTGTTTGTCCTGATTTGCTTTCTTCCGCAGTTTTCACTTCATGCGCAGCAAACTTTGGTATCCGGAACAGTTAAGGATGCGATGGGTATGACTTTGCCCGGGGTGAACATTATTCTCAAAGGAACCATGTTGGGAACCGTCACCGATGCCGAAGGCAAATTCAGCATCAACGCAGCACCAAAAGACATACTTGTGGTGACCTTTGTAGGTTATCTGAAACAGGAAGTGCTTGTTGGCGAAAGCAAGATTTTAAGCATCAAGCTTGTTGAGGATGTATCACAGCTTGAAGAAATCGTTGTGATAGGCTATGGCACACAGAAGAAAAAGTTAGTAACAGGTGCCACCTCGCAAGTGAAAGGAGATCAACTTGAGCAACGAAACGCGCTCAACCCCCTTCAGGCATTGCAGGGAATGACAGCCGGAGTAAACATCACCACCACTTCGGGTCAGCCCGGCGAGGGACTGAAAGTTAATATTCGTGGTGTGGGCACCATCCAAAATGCTGCTCCGCTATATATTGTTGACGGCTTCCCGATGAGTGACATTTCTTTCATAAATCCCTCTGATATTGAATCGCTTGACGTGTTGAAAGATGCTGCTTCAACAGCGATTTATGGTAACAGGGGAGCCAACGGGGTTATTCTTATCACCACCAAAACGGGGAAGAAAGGAAACAAAAGCAATTATTCTGAAGTGACTTTTGATGCCTATTTTGGAACACAGGGTAGAGCCAAAAAGACCAGAATGCTCAACACCGAAGAATATGTGATGATTATGAACGAGCAGCACCTCAATTCGGGCGGCTCAACAAGCAATTTGCCTTTTAATGCCTCCAACCTGTCAGCCTATACTGCTGACGGAGTTGCAAGCACAAATTGGCTCGACGAAATGTTTGTTGACGATGCACTTACACAAAGTTATGTCTTAGGTGCTTCGGGCGGATCGCAGTATTCGAACTACTCGCTCAGCCTTTCCAGCACTGGGCAGGAAGGCATTGTTGGCGGAGCTGATCTTTCCAACTATCACCGTTATACGGGCAGGTTCAATTCTGATCATCAGCTGTTTGACGGCATTGTCACGCTTGGCGAAAACATCACCTTTGCACATGTTAAAAACAGAGGCATTGCTGTTGGAAACCAATACAGCAATAGTTTACGCAGCGCATTCAATGTGAGTCCTTTGATGCCGGTTTATGATGACTTTGGCGATTTTTTCAATGCAGCCGATCAAACCATACTCGACCAAAATGGCAGCAAATATTGGAATGATCAAGAAGCTAATCCATATGGATCAATGTATTACAGCAACCAAAACAGCCGAAACTCACAAAAGTTTCTTGCAAATGTTTATGCCGACATAAAATTAGGTCAACATTTAACATTCCGCTCGTCAGTGGGTATTGACTATTGGGCAAGCGAAAGCAGGTCCTATACACCCATTTATAAACTATCGGTGTATTCTTTTTCCGACTACTCCAAAGCATTGCAAAGACTCGAAAAGGGACTCGGTTTGAATATGGACAATTTGCTCACCTACAATCAGAAGTTTGGTAAGCACCAACTGACAGCTATGGCTGGAATGTCAATGCAGCGGTACAGCGGATCGTGGATGTATGGCGAAAACACGATGATGGCATTTGACGATCTGGGTCATGCCTGGCTCAACAATGCCACCAACACCGACAATGCAACCATGATGACGCTGCAGGGAGCACCAACCGAAGAAAACAGGTTGCTGAGCTATTTTGGTCGTGTTCAATACAATCTGGCCGAAACATACCTTTTCAATGCAACATACAGAGCCGATGGAAGCTCCAAGTTTGCTGCCGGCAACAAATGGGGATTTTTCCCTTCATTTTCAGCTGGATGGGTGATGACGAATGAAGCGTTTATGGACGGCTTTAAAGCCATTGTCCCATACTTTAAACTAAGAGCCAGCTGGGGACAAAATGGAAGCAACAATGCCGATGCGTTCAATTATTTGGCACCCATCAGCTTCCAGAATGGTACTTACAACTTTGGTTCGCTCGAGGGCACCAACACAACGGGTTCTTATCCAAGCCGCTTGGCCAACGAAAACCTGAAGTGGGAAACAAGCGAGCAGATTGACCTTGGTTTTGACGCCGGCTTGCTCGACAACCGCCTCACAGTTAATTTCGACATCTACAAAAAAACCACCAAAGACTGGTTAATTATAGCACCTGTACTGGCAACTGCCGGCACCGATGCTCCCTTTATCAATGGTGGAAACGTAAGCAACTCCGGCGTGGAACTCACCCTCGGATATGCCAAAAATGAAGGCAGTTTCAAGTACCAGTTCAATGTTG
>DISP01000084.1 GCA_002421995.1 Bacteroidales bacterium UBA6207
AGCATTCTTGTGGTTTCCTGAGTTGTCGGGCATTTTTTTACTGAGCGATGCCGGTAATGGTTAATTTTGTGACAAATATCAATAATCACATTTTATGGACAACACTGCCTCAAAGCCGGCTGAACGAAAAAGTTTCGCCAGCGACAATTGGTCGGGTGTTTCGCCCGAAATCATGACGGCCCTACAAGCTGTCAACAGTGGCCATCACCCGGCCTATGGCGAAAACGACCCTTTGCTGGCACAAGCCGAAAGCTTGTTTCAAAAAACATTTGAAACCGCGTGCAAGGTATTCTTTGTGTACAACGGAACAGGTGCCAACGTATTATCAGTCAGTCAATTGTTAAAATCCTGGCAGGCTGTTGTTGCGCCTCATTCGGCACATCTGAACGAAGACGAAGGCGGGGCTCCTGAGAAATTCATGGGAGGAAAAATACTAACAGTTGATTGTCCTGATGGAAAGTTAAGAAAAGAACAGCTCATTCCATTTTTCAACAGCATTGGCTTTCAGCACCATGTGCAACCCAAACTGATCAGTATTTCGCAGGCAACCGAGATGGGAACACTTTACAGTCCGGAGGAAATCAGCGAGCTTGCTCAGTTTGCTCATGCCAACGATATGTATCTGCATGTGGATGGAGCGCGTATTGCCAATGCAGCCACAGCACTCGGATGCAGCTTTGCCGAGATGATTACGCATACAGGGGTGGATGTGTTGTCGTTTGGCGGAACAAAAAACGGCCTGATGTTTGGCGAAGCAGTTGTTTTTCTGAAGCCGGAGCTGGCAGATGGATTCAAATATAACCGCAAACAAGGCATGCAACTGGCCAGTAAACAGCGCTTTATCATTGCACAGTTTATCACTTATCTGCAAAATGATTTGTGGCGAAGGAACGCCGAAAACGCCAATGCCATGGCACAATTGCTATCACAAAAACTTCAGGAAATAGAAGGAATGCGCCTAAGCAGACCCACTGAAGCAAATGGCGTTTTTGCCATAATGCCAAAAGATGTTATTTCTGCTTTGCAGGAATCTTATTTTTTTCATGTTTGGAACGAAGCAAACAACGAAGTACGGCTGATGTGTTCGTTTGATACAACGAAGGAAGATGTGGAGGGTTTTGCAAAAGAAGCCCTCAGATTGATGAAAAAATCATAAAGTTGTTCAGAGCATATTTTTCAGCACACTGTTTCCTTGTTTCATGGATTGTGCCAGGGAATGAATGGTGTTTTCGTGGAGCAAAATTTTAAAACGTTCGCGGATGGTTTTATATTCCTGATGCAGCGGACAGGGGTGCTGCTCATTGCAATTTGCCAAACCCAAACCGCATCCATTTAATTCTTTTGGACCATCAATCGCCATAACGATGTCGAGCAGCTTTGTTTCGAGCTGTGCCGTGTTAAGAAAAAAACCGCCGCTTGGCCCCTTGCTCGATGATACAAAACCAAGTTTGCTCAGCGATTGCATAATTTTTGCAGTGAACGGAAGAGGTGAGTCAACGGCTGCTGCCAACTCTTTGATATTCACTTTTAAGTGGTTATCGGCACCGGCCGCGAGGTAGATCATGGCCCGAATGGCGTATTTGCACGCGTTTGATAGCATATTTTAGATAATCTTGTGAACGACAAAATTAAGATATTTTTATCCGTTATTAAGCAACAATTTAGAAAGCTACCGAAACCGATGCAGAAACTTCAATTGTTAAAAAACGGACAGAAAAGTTAAATCGAATTATTTATCTATATCAATAAGCCATTAATTGTTTTAAATCAATTATTTTTGTACAATAAATCAATTTTCAAATCAGGCCCGGAAAGCAGATGATCAATATAAAATCGGAAAAGTGTTTTGATTGCACCGCGTGTAATGAACGTTCGCCATTGTTTCATTATCTGACGAAAGATGAGCTTGCAATCATGAACGCCGGACGTTTCGAAGTGCATTTTGATGCCGGGGAAACAATAGTGAAACAAGGTACGATTGCCAATCACATAATGGTGATTACCAGTGGTATAGCTAAGTTGTTTCTGGAAGGTATTGATCGCCGGAACCTCATTTTGGATTTGGTTTTGCCGTGGAAACTTTTTGGTGGCCCAGGGCTTTTTAATGATATGCGCTATCACTACAGTGTTTCGGCTCTCACAGCAACCTCAGCTTGTTTTATTGCTGCAGACCATGTGAGACAGGTTATTCGCAGCAATCCTGATTTTGCAGAATCCATTTTGCGACATTGCAACAAAAACAGTGCTGCGAACTTTGATCGCCTTATCAGCCTGACACAGAAACAAATGCCGGGTCGGCTGGCCGATACATTGATATATCTTACCAATGACATTTTTCAGAAAAACCGGTTCACCCTGCCTTTGTCTCGTCTTGAGTTAGGCGAAATGTCGAATATGACCAAAGAGAGTGTGACACGCATACTCAAAGAGTTTGAAGCTGAAAAAATTATCACTGTGGAAGGGAAAACGATCGAGATATTGAATTTTGAAGTGCTTAAAGAAATATCTGTCAGAGGTTAATCTACAGGTGGTAGTCAGCCATCACCGGTATCTGTAAAAGTTTTTGAAGCAAGTTGCATTGGTTTTGTCCGCGCACCAGATTGTGTGACGGATATTTGATGCTGTAGTAATGATCGTTTTCGAGAAAGTCGGTCACAAAGCGCAAAGCCTGCATATACACCAACATGATACCGCCAAAAGCCAGATTTTCTTTTTCAACAGCTTGTATGTCTGCAATTTCAGCTGAATAGCTCTCGATGATTGCCTGAAGAATATCGGTTCTCACCTGAATTTTCGAAAGATCACTTTCATCTTCAGCAGCCTCACACACCATGCTGCGAATCATATCGCCAACATCAGACAAAATGGTTCCGGGCATCATGGTATCCAGGTCAATAATGCATGAAACATCATCCAATGCATTGTTAAACAAAACATTGCTAATTTTCGCATCCATATGAACGATCCGGATAGGGAGAAAGGGAATTATTTTTTCAAAATAGGTCGTCAGCCATCGGTTGGCGTTCAATTGCAAAATGGTTTCATTGGCTTGTAAAAGTCGTTCGGCAGAAGCCGACCCGAGTGCCTGGTCAAATTGTTTTTGCCTGAAACTGAGGTCATGAAAGCGGGGCAGAATCAAGTTGAAGCCACGAACGTCGGCACCAAGCAACGAGTTGCTAAAACGTGCAAAAGCTTTGGCTGTCAGTCGGGCCTGCGCAACGTTCTCAACAGTTTCTTTAGTAATGGATTGGTCAATAAAATTCAACATTCGCCAGACAGTTCCGTCGCTGTCCTCAAAAAGCCACTTCCCGTTGAGCAAAGGTTTGTATTCAAGGAATTTATATGACGGAGCAAAATGCGAAAGGTGCTGTCTGGCATTCAGCCAGTTTTCGAGGATTAGGTTGGGGTTTTTAAAAACTGCCGTGTTAATTTGTTGTAAAACAAAATGTTGCGCAAAAGCTGCAGTTACCTTAAAGGTTTTGTTGATGTGCCCCGAGCCAAATGGTGTTACGACACAATCTTCGGGTTTTAAACCGAAAGCTTCAAGGTGTTTTTTGAAGTTTTGCATTTTTCAGAATAAGCTAATAGTCGTCGTTGTTGGCAAAAATCTGAGGTAAAGTGTTCCATTTTCCCATTGTAAAATCCGGAAAATCAATGCTGTTGCTGTTATTTGCCACCGACCATTCCGAAAGCGGGGTGATGACACTCCATGCAGCTGAATCAAAAACGCTTATCGGCGTCGGTTCGCCTCTTTTGATGGCTTCGAGGAAAGCATGAACGACAAAAAAGTCCATTCCTCCATGGCCTGCACCTTGTGCATCGGAGCCATATTTTTGCCACAAAGGATGGTCGAACTTTGTGAGCCAGTCTTTCGCCTCTTCCCAACGATGTGGTTGTGTAATATCCTCAATATGAATGGATTTATTGATATCCATCCATAGACCTTTTGTACCCTGAACCCTGAATCCGAGTGAATAGGGGCGCGGCAAACTGGTATCGTGTTGCAGCAAAATAGTTTCCTCGTTCGCTGTTTTAATCATTGTAGTAACAATATCACCCAGGCTGAATTTTACTGCTGCATTGGGATGTTCGGCACCACCGGTTTTGACGATATAATCATGAAGTCCGCGGGCTTTTGAAGCCATCGAAACCAGCGAAGAGAAACGGTTTCCGGCATGAATATTCAACATTTTCGAGAGAGGCCCGATGCCATGTGTTGGGTAGAGGTCGCCGTTTCGGTCAACAGAATGTTGTGTTCGCCATTTAGCTTCGGAGAAGCCGTTTGCGCCGAATTCGACCCCGCCACCGTACGCCTGCTTGCCATCGTTGAACTTCACTTCGCGCAGGTCGTGCTGGTATCCACCCTGCAAATGGATCAGCTCGCCAAAAATCCCTTGCCTTACCATTTGAAGCACAGCCATCACATCGCGGCGATAGCAGACGTTTTCGAGCATCATATACTGTTTTCCGGTCTGGAGCGATTTGTTTACGATGTTCCAGTGTTCTTCCACTGTTGTTCCCATCATCACTTCGCAACCCACATGAACCCCGGCGTCCATGGCATCCATTGCCATTGGGTAGTGCCACTCCCAGGGTGTGGCAATGATCACCGCATCGAGTTCTTCTTTCGCGAGCATTTCTCGGTAAATGACCGGACTACCGGTATAGATGACCGGATGTGGTTTTTGGGCTTTTTCAAACAACTGCAGCGCATCGCTGAGCATCAACGGCTCGATATCGCAGATGGCAACCACCTGTGTATCTTCGCGTTGCAAGCTCAGGCGAAGCAGTTCCTGACCGCGCAGGCCGGTGCCGATGACACCTATTCGAAGGCTGGATGATGGGTTACCAAAAACCGCCTTTGCAGGCATAATGCTGAATGCGGTGCCGGCCAATGCCGTCATTTTTAAAAATTCGCTGCGGTTCATTGTTTCTGTTTTAATAAAATATAAATTTAATTCTCATTGAATCAATAAGTTACATCCCCTGACCTGACTATTGTCAAAACGACCGAGCACCTCAAAACTTCCATTTTCATACCATTTTCCAAGATCCTGAACGGAAATAAACGAACAACTATGGATGTTTGCGAGGTCAATCACATTGATTCCTCCCGTTTTACCTGCTAAGAC
This sequence comes from Bacteroidales bacterium UBA6207, assembly GCA_002421995.1. Lineage (GTDB taxonomy): Bacteria > Bacteroidota > Bacteroidia > Bacteroidales > F082 > JALNZU01. Next base: position 5,133 of record DISP01000084.1, read on the forward strand.
ATATGAAAACGGATCATTGGTGTCACGGATTAAAACTTTCATCCATGGGGGGCAAAAAAAGCGCCCATTACCGGAGGAATAAGCCTGTGACAATAATTCCGTCATGCCATATTCTGAATGAATGGACGAAGTTCCGAAACCGTTGTTCAGGATTGAATGAAGCTCTTCGCGAATCAGTTCTTTTCTATGGCCTTTCATTCCACCGGTTTCCATGACCACAAGTGAAGGAAAATCAATTTGATGATGTTCGGCAAGGTCGAGCAGGGCGTAAGTGACACCCAGCAGCAGTGTTTTTTGGTTTTCCGATTTAAGTTTTTCAAGCTTAACAGCCAGATCATCAAGGTTGTGCAGATAGAAACCACTATCGGGGTGAAGGCTATCGCGGATGAGTTTTGTGGCCATATACACCAATGAAGAGCCGCCGCGTTCGAGATAAGATGGCAAAAGCGCCAACACACACCATTCGGACGGCTCACCATAAAAATGACGAAAAGCACTGCCGAAACTTCGTTCATACAAGCCGGAATCAACAACATAATGACAGCTTGTTTGATTAGCTGTTGTTCCGGAAGAGGTGAAAACGACTTCTTCCGCTTTGTTACCGCTGATTATTTTATGCGATCTGAAAAATTCAACCGGTAAAAAAGGAATCTGTTCCACCGTGTGAACATATGATGGGCTGGCTCCTAAAAGCTTACAGTATTTTCCAAAGAGTGGATTATTAAAGTACTGATATGCAAATATATCCAGAGCAAGCTGATCGAAATCATCTTTACCGTTCAATGAAAAAATACGATTTACCAACAACGACATATTGTCCATGGTGAAGCGTCTGAATAAAACAATTAATTTTACCGACTGATAACCGTTTGCCGGAGCAGTTTGGAGTATGACAAAATTAGGAATCTTTTCATTCGTTTTTGCTTTTTTGCTTCTGCTGGCTATGACCGGTTGCAGAAAGTACGAAGAATATCCACCCGAACCCGAAATAGGCTATGTTGATTTTGTGTTTTTGGTGAATGAGGAAACCGGCATCAGCGAAAATGCTGTGTTAAGCATTAGCTACCGCGATGGTGATGGCGATATTGGGCTTGAACAATCCGACACCTTAACACCATATCATTTTGAAGGTGAATATCACTACAATTTGATAATCAAACTTTTCGAACTTCAAAATGGTGTTTTTGTGGAAATGCCATACGCTTTTAATTATCGTATTCCTCCATTGATTCCAAAAGATCAAAAGAAAAGTATCAAAGGAATCATCGAGAATGAATTACCAATATATGATCCGAATTCCGGTTTTGATACCATTCGTTTTACTGTGAAAGTAATTGACCGGGCCCTTAATATCAGCAACGAAGTGACGACACCTGCCTTTGTCCGCATTGTTCCGCGCCCCTGAATTGATTAACATTAAATTAATGCAAACATAAAACAAACTTAAGCCTGTTTTAACAGCCTAAGGTGTTGATTCATACTATTTTTGCCCATCAATAAAATTGAATCAACAATGAAAAAACTGTTTTTTGTGTTATCAATTCTCAGCCTGACCTTTATTTCGGCCATTGCATCCAATGACAAGGCAGACAAACCTGAAACCCCTGCAACCACCTTCAGCATGAGCGGAAAAGTACTGGACGCTGTCACGGGTGAGGCCCTGGCAGGTGCAATTGTTGAGGTAGAAGGTTCCAATATCAGTGTTTTTACCGATCTGGACGGTCAGTTTAGCATCAACAACATTCAGCGGGGAACATATAGCCTGAAAGTAAAGTACATCTCTTACGAAGATAAAAAAATAGATGCCGTAAAAGTGGAAGCCCAAAACAATCAGTTGGAAGTAAACCTGAAATCAAAGTAATAATAGCTACAATATCCTCCCTTTAAAAAAAGACAAACCCCTGAAGTTTGTCTTTTTTATTCAGTTTTATTGTTATTAACAATTCAGAATTCACCGAAGGAGACCTCCAATATTAATTTTGCATCCAGTCTCATGTTTTTTCCTGAAGTTGCTGTAAATTTGAAAAGAATAAACCCGCAGCGCCCAAAATTTATATACCATTGATAAAGAACATGTTACAATAGAACACCATATGAATAGAGCAACATTTGTCAGTATTCACTATTTGTTTTTGATTTTTTTTGTTTTTACAAGCAGCCTGCTATCAGCACAGGATTTGGAACAGCGGCAGGATGGTTATTACAAAGACGGTGTGAAGTTTAATGGCATGCAACAACAATTCCATAGCAACGGGAAGCTTGCTTCGGAGCGCAATTTCATCCGGGGACAGGAAGACGGGCTGTCAAGTTATTATGATTCGACGGGAGCTTTGATTGAAAAAAGAGCATGGAGCAATGGAAAAAAACACGGCACATGGCTCACTTTCGCCAGCGATGGAAGGAAAACAGGCGAAGCCAATTATTTCAACAACAGCAAGCATGGGAAGTGGTTCATTTGGGATGAAAAAGGCATTCTGCGTTATGAAATGAACTACGAAAACGGTCAAAAAACCGGCACATGGTTTATGTGGGATGAAACTGGCAAGCTGATCAGCGAAAAAAAGCAAGAATAGCTTATAACATACTGTTTACCAACGTAATACTTTGCATGTTTCTTCGCTTTCGGTTGTGCGAAGCTTTATCAGATAAACCCCTTTACTCCAGCCTGAGGTTTCCAAACTCACTGTAATTAACTCATTTTGATCAGCAAAGACGGTTTGCTGCGTAATCATTTTTCCATCGGACGAAAGCACTGTTAATTCAACATTTTGCGCCTTGCCGGGCAGGATGCTTAGCCTGAGCTGATCTGAACATGGATTTGGGAATGCCCTGGCAAGGGTTAGCGCTTTGTTTTTTTCAGGAACATCAACATACAGAAAATCATTTCTGAAATATGAAAACACGCCGCTGTATTCACCTAAGACCAAATCAGGATCACCATCGCCGTCAAGGTCGCCAAAACAGGGTGCAGCATTTTGATTTCCGTCAAGCCCAATGATCACCATATTGTTTTGGGTATAAACGCCATTTGTGTTTTGGAGATAGGCCAAATCACCAAAGCCGCCACCACAAAGCAGATCAATGTCACCATCAAAATCGAGATCAACAGGTGCCGGCACGCAGTTGGAACCGATGTCGAACGTTCCAAAAAAGTTTGGGATATGGGCCCATACAGCAGTTTCGGGGCTGCCTGCATTTTTAATCAAATTAAGTTTTCCGTTTTCTTCGCCGGCAACAATGTCGAGGTCGCCATCAGCATCAATGTCAACCAATCGGGGTGATGACCAACCGCTAAGCTGAATGTTCTGTAAAACAGTGGTAATCCACTCAAAACCAAAACCTGTATTTCTGTGGAAAAACAATTTTCCGTTCAGGTCGCCAACAATCAGGTCGGGAAGCCCGTCGGCATCCAAATCGCCTGCAGTCACAGCGCTGTATATAGAATGGTCAACAGATGCGAAATAGCTGCTGTTTTCCTGCCACGCAGCACCGGCAGCACTACCTGTATTTTCGTAGAAATAGATATTTCCTAACTGACTACCGGTGAGCATATCGAGGTCGCCGTCGTTGTCAAAATCGAAAAGAAATGGATTGCTTGCCCCTCCGGGATCGAGCACACCGCCAAAGAGGGTGTTATTCACGGTCCAGTTGGCCAAAGCGGGAGTTCCGGTATTGATGTAGTAATGGAGCGGCCCGTCGGCAGTACCAAAAACCAGATCAAAAGTACCGTCGTTGTTGAGGTCGGCAAAACCGGGAGAATTCCAGTATGTGTTGGCACCAATATCGCCAAAAAAACCGTTGTTGAGGGTCCATTGCGCAAGCTGAGGCGTTCCGGTATTTTCAAACAGCCAAAGATTATGGCCATCGCGGCCGCAAATCAAATCCTGGTCGCTGTCGGCATCAAGGTCGCAAAACACCGGATAGGCATACAGGCCCACATCGCCAATATCGAATGCCTGCAACTCGGAAAATGCTGCAGCAGCGCCGGTACCTGTGTTGATGTATAGCCGGAGCAATCCGCTTTCGCTAAAACCGACAATAAGATCACCATCCCCATCGTTGTCAATGTCAGCAATGTCAGGAACCGGTAACTGACCCACATTCAGTCCGTTGAAGAAAGCCGGAACTTTTACAAACAAGGGGTTCGTGGCAGTTCCATTGTTAACAAAGAGGTTCAGGCCGGTGAATCCGCCACTGATAAAATCGGGGTCGCCGTCAGCATCCAGGTCGTAAAAAATTCCCATTTCAGCATCCAGGGGATCAATGCTCCCGAACAGTGCAGGACCGGCAGCAAAATGAGGGTTTAAGACAGTTCCATCATTACGAAAATAAACCGGGGCGCCAGCTGTGTTGCCAATAACGAGGTCGAAGTCGCCATCGGCGTCCAGATCAGCCAGACGTGGCTGCGAAAATGGCAGGCTTGGAATACCACTTGGATTAAACACAGCATTGTTTTGTGTCCATGGCTGCGCACGAAGCATTTGAACAGACACCAGTATAAGAAGCAGTAAGAAACGAAGTTTCATGATTTTTTTATTTTTGGAAGGATGAAAGAAAGCTCATTAAAGTGCTCAACATCAAAGATAAAGAACAGGACTCCCAAAAGTATAAAAATAAATTGTCCCAAACTGGCTTTTTTTAAGAATCTTTAAAAACAAAGAAACATCAAAAAACCAGACCGGGACAAGAACCCTGAAGGCGTCTCTAAAAGAATTGATAAAACAGGATCAGAGTTTTTTTGAAAGGCCTATACGGCTTCCTGAAAAGGCAGTTCCGCCGCCCAACTCGAGGTTTATGCCCCAATCGCTCCAATAATACCTGCCGCCGATTACGAGGTCGAGGCCAAGCGGACTGTGGTCTTCTTTGCCATTACCAAGCCAGGTAACAAAACCAAGATTAAGTCCGGCATAAAAATCCCATTGTTGTGGTATGTCCAGAATGGTATTGAAATGATAATTTCCATTGGCAGAAATACCAAGTGGATTTGAATCACCGTGAAAACGGTAAGATGCATTGAAGCCAATGGTTATGTCTTCGTGCACACCCCAGTCCATTCCGAAATAAACAGGCAGCCCCCAAGTGGAAAATCCGGTTCCAAAATTGATGTTTTTGCCACCTTTTCCAATCGGACTTTGGGCATACATCATGTTAAATCCTGCAATAAATACAAATAATAAAACAAGTTTTTTCATTGTGTTGGGTATTAAAATCGGGGCAAAAATTAGATATGCTTAGATAAAAACACCATAGAAAACCAAAGTCAGGAAGCAGATTTTGTTTGAGAAAATTTTTAACGCACATAAAATCAATAACATAAACAAGGTTGTTTGAGGTCTCGTTTACTTTTTGTAATTATACTGTGTCAAAAAGAAAATACTAGGCAGGGTCTTTTTTAGCGTTCTCAGCCAATGGGAATCAGTCAATTATTTCTTCACTGAAAGGATTGTTTGCTGAATAACTGATTATTGGCAAGAATGCAGTAATATTGTCCGCTCGTTGAAAAGCATAGTTCTTAACCGGATAAACACATCATAACATTACAAATTCATTAAACAGAAGACATGGGTGAACAAAGAACGCTGCACCGCTCGTTAGGTTTTGGGTATGTGGTCATTTTTGTAATCGCAAACATCATTGGATCAGGTGTTTTCAAAAAGATTGCACCCATGACAGCAGAGTTGAATTCTTCGGCCTGGGTGCTGCTTGCCTGGTTGGCAGCCGGCATTATCACACTTTTTGGTGCACTGAGCAATGCAGAGATTGCAGGAATGCTTGCCGACACGGGAGGTGAATTTGTTTATTTTAAGAAGATCTATAACCGGTTTTTTGCTTTTATCTACGGCTGGTCGCTCTTTGCGGTGATTCAAACAGCCACCATTTCTTCGCTGGCTTATGTTTTTGCCCAATCGCTCAACAGCATCCTTCCCATTCCCACAGTCTTTGAATCACTGCAGGATTACTCAATAGGCGGTGTGTTTTTTCCTTTTCAGGATTTTCAGGTTAAGCTGGCTGCCATACTGCTGATCTTTTTGCTTACAATGCTTAATATCAGTGGTTTAAAAGGAAGTGCCTCCACAGGAAAATGGCTTTTTTGGCTGACAATGGCCGGACTGATATTTATTGTTGTTTTTGGACTCATGCATGTGAAATCCTTGCCTGAGAATTTCATGAATCCTGCTGATTTTACAAGGGTTAAAGTTTCACCAACCTCTTTTTTTACGGCCATGCTGGGTGCATTTTGGGCTTATCAGGGCTGGATTTCAGTTGGTTACATCGGCGGAGAAATACAAAACCCCAATAAAAATCTTCCCAGGGGAATCATCGTTGGTGTCTTTGTGGTGATCGGCATTTATATGCTTGTAAACCTGACTTACCTCGCGCTTTTATCCGTTCCGGAGCTGAGCAGCATACATGGTTCGGAAAACAAGATAGCAGCTATTGAAGCTGTACGGAGCTTCTGGGGACAAACCGGTGTGCTGTTTATTTCGATACTGATTTTGTTTTCAACACTGGGCTGCACCCACGCCAGCATCCTTACCGGTGCAAGACCACAGTATGCCATGGCTGGAGACGGCTTGTTTTTTAAGTCATTTGCGCGGCTCAACAAAGCCGGAGTGCCTGGCATATCATTGCTGTGGCAGGGAATATGGGCTGCCGTATTGGTACTAAGCGGCACTTTTGATCAGTTGACGGATATGACCGTATTTGCAGTATTTATCTTTTATGGCGCATCAGCCCTGGGTGTTTTCATCCTGAGATACCGCATTCCGGATGCAATCAGGCCATACAAAGCATGGGGTTATCCCTATATTCCAGCATTTTATGTTCTTTTTTGTGTTGTACTGATTGCAAGCACGCTTTACTCACAGCCCAGAGAAGCTATTATCGGCCTTGTATTGATTTTTCTGGGTATTCCGGTCTATTTTCTCAAACATTTGATCTTTAAACACAAATAGTTATCCAGGTCTGTTCAAACAAGCTTTTGTGTTTAAAAATTTCAGCGTAAGAAAACAAAGCCTTACTTTTGTTGGTCTTAACATTTATTGCAATGAAAAGCGCTGTGAAACCAATTGTTTTGGTGATTCTTAGCTTGTTTATTTTCGATTTTGCGCAGGCTCAGATCGTTTCTTATGAGGCCTTGAACAAAGAGATCGGGACTCTGAAAACAAAGCTTGTACCCGACAAAAGAGTGGCCATTTTCACCGCAGAGCTTATTGACACCTTGCAAAAAATGCCTGTGTTGAAAGGAAAAACCGATTTGCCTGAAGCCAAACAACAACTGATTCAATTACTTACCGGCAAGGGTTTTCCCTTCGTTGACTCACTTGTACTGCTGCCTGATGTCTCGCTCGGCGAAAAAATCTGGGCACTTGCTTCACTTTCTGTTTCCACCCTGCGCGCAGAGCCTGACGATGCCTCAGAACTTGTGACCCAGGTTATGATGGGTACACCTTTGAAAATTCTCGAACAACACAAGAGCTGGTTTAAAGTTCAGGCACCCGAAGGCTATCTGGGCTGGCTCGATGGAACAGGACTTCAGCGGCTCAGCATCGGAGAAATGAACCATTGGAAGCAATCCAAGAGATTTATTTACAACGAAATAACTGGTTTTGTGTATGATGAGCCAAACAAAGATGCAGCAGTTGTGAGCGATCTTGTGCTGGGCGACTTGTTTGAGGCAGCCGGAAGCCGGCGCGGCTATTTAGAAATCAAACTACCGGATGGGCGACAAGGTTTTGTGTCGAGATCATCATGCCGCTCGTATTCCGACTGGGTTGAATCAGTCCCTGATATTGAAAACATGCTTGCCTTTGCTTTCCAAATGATGGGATCGCCCTATCTTTGGGGTGGTTCTTCGGTGAAAGCACTTGATTGTTCGGGCTTTACAAAAGTGCTGTATTACAGCCAGGCCGTGATTCTTGCACGCGACGCATCACAGCAGGCGCGCTACGGACAAGTGCTGGACCACCAGAAAACCGGTGATCTGCAACGTGGCGATTTGCTTTTCTTTGGTAAATCAGCAAGCCGTATCACCCATACCGGCGTTTATCTTGGCAAGGGCGACTTCATTCACGCTTCAGGAAGAGTGCTCATCAGCAGCATTGATCCCAACAATGATAAATATTTACCTTCAAGAAATTATGTTGCTGCCCGCCGCATCGTCACAGCAATAGGCAGTGAAGGAATTATGCAGGTGAAAAAACATCCCTGGTACAACAACATCAGGTAGCGCAGGACTTTCATCGCGAACAGATTTATTAAAAACATGAAATACCGTAAGTTGTTATATAGCAAATTGTTAAATTCAGCAGCAATGCTTCTGGCTGTTGTTTTGACTGTTTCTTGCGAAAGCAGACAAACGTTTTACAACGGAAGTTCTGATTCGAATGACAAAGTTGTGGATGAATCATGGACCGAAGCCTGGAATGTGCAAACAACAATGCTTGTTGTTCCGGCCCGGCCTGTTGCCGGCGAAACGTTTCGGCTGGTTGTAGCCGGCCGGCACAGCATTTTGCAAAACACTGTTCTTATCGAAGAGCCATCGGGCAATATCAAAGCCGAAATGAGTCGTTTTGGCAACGAGATGCCTTTTTGGCGCGTCGAGACTTTTGGCGGACTGCCCGAAGGAACCTATAAAGCACTTCTTCTGGATGGAGAAGCTACACAATTAAGCCTCGAGTTTACAGTCGGTAAGCAAGCTGCGGTTCTGCCAAAAAGTGGTTTTTGGAAGACGCTTCGCGGCTGGGACAGCCCCACAGAAACACTTTACGCTGCCTGGATCAACGCCTTGTTTGCGGGCGGTGATGAGCAAACAAGCTGGACGTCGCTCCATGAAGTGACCCAAAACAAGGAAAGAAATTTTTTGTTCAACGCCCTCTCACTTGCCGAGGATGATTCATCCTCAAAGACAAAAGTGATTATGGAGCCCGATTGTGCTGATAATCCTTACTTTCTGAGGGCATATTTTGCATGGAAACTGGGTTTGCCTTTTGGCTATCATATCTCCGACCGCGGATACCTTGGAAAAAGTCCTTCCACAGGAAAATGGGTTACCAACGAGTCGTCAACATCTAAAAACAACCCGGTGCTGGCCTTTAACAGCTTCATGCGATTGGTCATGGACGGCGTCCACTCAGGCACCGCAAGAACGGGTTTTGACAATGAGAATGCAGATTATTATCCTGTTGAGCTGAGCCGTCACGGCCTGCAGCCGGGAACGGTGTTTGCCGATCCCTACGGACACACCTTTACATTGGTGAGCTGGATACCTCAAACCAAGGCCAAAGCCGGGAAGCTGCTGGCCACCGATGCGCAACCCGACGGAACAATCGC
>DISP01000198.1 GCA_002421995.1 Bacteroidales bacterium UBA6207
CTTTTATTTGAATTCAATCTAAATAGTTATGCCTCATTTCCAAACAAGAGGGCAGGTGCCACCCAAACGACATACCATTTTCAGGAAACCCGATGGCGGATTGTATTCCGAGGAGCTTGTTTCGACAGAAGGTTTTTCTGATGTCTATTCACTGATTTACCATGCTTACCCGCCAACGATGGTTAAAGCAATCGGAGAAACCGTTTGTGTTGCACCAAAAATAGCACTCAAGGAAAACATGCAGCACCGCAGCTTCAACGGCTTTAAAATCGGTGCAGCAGACGACTTTTTGGAAAGCCGCAAAAACGTGCTCGTAAACAAAGATGTCTATATCCAGCTTGCCGCACCGCGAAATTCAATGAAAGACTATTTCTATAAAAACTCCCAGGCCGATGAAATGATCTTCGTTCACCGAGGCAAAGGAAAGCTGCACAGCATCTTCGGAAGCATCCCCTTTGAATATGGCGACCATGTTGTAATTCCTAGAGGAACAATATATCAGATCGAGTTTGAAACACAGGACAACCGTCTTTTCATTGTCGAGTCATTTCATCCGCTGCGTTTCCCCAAGCGATATGTTAACAAATATGGCCAGCTGCTCGAACACAGTCCTTTCTGTGAGCGCGATTTGAAAACGCCGCAAAACCTTGTCACGCATGATGAAAAAGGAGATTTTTTGGTAAAAATTAAAAGAGACGACAAGCTGTTTCATTATGTTTATGCCACCCATCCATTCGACGCGATAGGCTGGGACGGCTGTCATTATCCTTTTTCGTTTTCGATACACGATTTTGAACCACTTACGGGACGTGTGCACCAGCCACCACCTGTGCATCAAACTTTCGAAACGGCAGCATTTGTTACATGTGCTTTTGTACCAAGACTTTACGACTACCACCCCGAAGCCATTCCCGCTCCTTACAACCACAGCAATGTTGATTCGGATGAGGTGCTCTATTATGTTGACGGCGATTTTATGAGTCGCAACCACATCGAAAAAGGCATGATCACCCTCCACCCCATCGGCATCCCGCACGGACCACATCCCGGCGCTGTTGAACGAAGCATCGGACAAAAAGACACCAAGGAGCTAGCTGTGATGGTTGACACCTTTAAACCACTGATGCTCACCGAAGAAGCCTTCACAATCGAAGACCCCGACTATTATAAAAGCTGGCTGTTTTAATCATTTTTTGAACCCATTCACCATGACTGCAAATGATTTTTTACCCATCAACGGCACCGATTACGTTGAGTTTTATGTAGGAAATGCCAAACAGGCTGCACATTATTACCAAACAGCATTTGGATTTCAACCACTTGCCTATGCCGGACTGGAAACCGGACTAAAGGATCGCGCATCCTATGCGCTCAAGCAAGGAAAAATTGTGTTTGTTTTCACAACAGCACTCGTTCCCGATTCACCCATCGCTGAACATCAAAAAATGCATGGCGACGGCATCAAAACCATAGCCCTCTGGGTTGACGACGCCCGCAAATCGTGGAAAGAAACCACACAGCGCGGTGCCAGGTCATATATGGAACCCACTGTGCTCATTGATGAATACGGCGAAGTGATCATGAGTGGCATTCACACCTATGGCGACACAGTTCATCTTTTTGTTGAACGAAAAAACTACTTCGGCTCTTTTTTGCCGGGATTCAAAAAATGGGAGCCGGCCTACAAACCCACCGACACAGGTTTGCTTTATGTGGATCATATCGTGGGTAATGTAGGCTGGGGCGAAATGAACAGATGGGTCAATTTCTATGGCAAAGTCATGGGTTTTGAGCAGCTTATCTCCTTTGATGATAAAGACATCTCAACTGAATACACAGCCTTGATGAGCAAAGTGATGGCCAATGACAATATGCGTATCAAGTTTCCGATCAATGAACCCGCCGAAGGGAAGAAAAAATCGCAGATCGAAGAGTACATTGACTTTTACAGGGGAGCAGGTGCACAACACGTAGCCATGGCTACTGACAATATCATTGAAACCATCAATCAGCTGAGGGCGCGCGGTGTAGAGTTTCTTCATGTTCCTGATACGTATTATGACTCTGTGATTGAGCGTGTTAAAGAAATTGATGAAGACCTTGAAACCCTAAAAAAATTACGCATCCTCATTGACCGTGACGAAGATGGCTATCTTTTGCAACTCTTCACAAAACCTGTGGAAGACCGACCAACAGTCTTTTATGAAATTATTCAGCGCAAGGGAGCCAAATCATTTGGCAAAGGAAATTTCAAGGCCTTGTTCGAAGCCATAGAACTTGAGCAAGCCAACAGAGGAACGCTATAAACCAAAAAAAACATGACCCGGACACTGAAAAGCTGGATACCCATTGCGGAAGACAACGATTTTGGCATCGAGAACATTCCTTTTGGCATCGTTCAGACAGCAGACGGAACCAGCCTGGCAACCCGCATTGGCGATACAGTTGTTAAACTCAATGTGCTGGCAGCCAATGGATTTTTCGATCATCTTGAAATTGAAGACCTTTGGGTATTCAGTGCAAATGTGTTGAATCCGTTCATTGACCTTGGCAAACCTTTAACAAATGCTGTACGCGGACGATTGCAATTACTTTTTTCTGATGAAAGCACTGAACTCTCTTCGCAACCCGATCTTTGCAGGCAGGCTTTCATCGAAGCCGGCAATGCCAATATGCTGATGCCGGTGGCAGTGGGCGATTACACTGATTTTTATTCAAGTATTGAACATGCCACCAATGTGGGCATCATGTTTCGTGATCCGGCCAATGCCTTGTTGCCCAACTGGAAGCATCTGCCGGTTGGTTACCACGGCCGAAGCTCATCAATTGTTGTTTCTGGTACCAATTTTCACCGTCCGAAAGGCCAAACAAAACCTGCAGAAGATGCTGAAGTTGTTTTTGGCCCGACGCGGCAGCTTGATTTTGAGCTCGAGATGGCATTTATAAGCTGTGGCCCTACCGAGCTCGGGCAGTCAATCACCGTTTCAGAAGCTGAGGAACATATTTTTGGTTTGGTGCTCTTCAACGACCTATCAGCCCGCGACATCCAAAAATGGGAATACGTTCCGCTTGGTCCTTTTCTTTCAAAAAGCTTCGCCTCAATCGTTTCGCCATGGGTTGTAACC
>DISP01000024.1 GCA_002421995.1 Bacteroidales bacterium UBA6207
TTTGAATGGAAATTAGTTCATTTTTTATACTTTGGGCTGAACGATGAGTTGAATGCCTGAGCAATTCTAATTCAAATTCAATATGCTTTTGGGTAACCTTGTTGATTAATGCAAACAAAACACGGATCGCATTTACCTGATTAAAAAAATGAAGTGAGGGATTTATAAAAGTTTTCTCTGCTGCGATTTCAAAATCTGTTTCAGCATCTTTTGCTACACATTCGCGCAATGAATCTAAACCAGTGGTGTCAACACCAAAAAGATGCTCTCTTTTGGCAATTTCAACACAAATGTCATGTTCAGAAAACAATTGAGAATCTCTGACGATGAGATTCATCATGTCATTTTGGAAAAGATTTTTCTCAACATCTTCAACCTTTTTTTTAATATGATATAAATCAATGCCGGGTGACATAACAATATCATTAATCTTTTTTTTCAGCATAGAGTCCTTAAGTATTTCAGCCGCAAAAAGTAAGGTACGCAATGCTCCCTTGATACTGCTGCCGGGAATATACTTCCCTCCATCGGTATCAATCATCAGCTCCAGCATATTATTGCTTTCCGGATCGAAGCCTTGAGCATGAAGCGGAAGTTTGCGGCTATATTTTATTTCACCATCTATCGCTTCGTCTTTAAAAAATTGAAAAACATTGGCATTCTCTTGTTTTTCAATAATATGATTTAAATAACGTTGCAGAAGACCCTCTCTACTTGCCAGCAGCTTATTGAGTGCCGGTTGATCAATGATATTCACAGATGATCCGGTTGAGACAAACTCACCGACCGAGGTTAGTAAACGGCCCGTGCCGATATGCAAGGGCGAAATTGTCCGAAGCCTTATGTTATAGAGCGCGTTCATCCTGTTTGAAATATTTTAATGGTAAACATAGACCCAATCCATTACGATATGCCGTATTACCTGAGAGGTCGTTGCCTATTTCAACAAGGCGACCTTTGACTTCTTTCTTTAATAAAGCACCTTCTTTGATCATCCGTACAACTTTGTATGGAGCACCTCCTGTTTCCCTTCCTCCGCGTAAAACCGTGAGGTTAAAAGAAATATCTTCGAGATCGTTATCATTCACGGGATTTAGGTATGAGATGTTTGAGAATGCATCAACCATTGTACTGTTTTCGGAAGCAATGTATTTGAGTTCAAAACTGTCGAACCAAGGAGCTAGAGGTGTGCGACCCGTATTGTTTCGCTCACCACCAATTCCGGAAAATGCTAGCATATTAACAGCTGTCTTCATGCGTAAGTTGCATTGTGGATCGCTGGTTTCTGATATGGAATAGATGAAATACAATCCTAATTCAACATTGTTAACAGCGCCTATTTCAACATTGGCCTGATAATATATTGACTTATCTTTTGCACCGGGTGTAGTTATTACATCATGAATCGGATTTTTAGGGAGGTCAATTATTTTAAACACAAATACATTTTCAAGCAAACCGAGGCTGTTATATTCCTCTGTAGTCAAAAGAATTTCCTTATCCTGAATAAAGCGATACTTCTCTTCATCAAACCAGTTGTCAGGGGCAAATCCTTGTCTCCAAACGCCGTCAGACACAAATTTGATCCTGTTGCGCAGTTTATGGTTTCCATCTCGTTTTGCAAATAGGTCAATGAAAACAGGCCGGGGCAACAAATGCACCAAAGTTTCGCCTTTTTTCAGGTAGTAAAACAGTGATGAAATAGCCAAATGTCCATTCCCGAAATGTTGAACAAAATCTGAGGCATCTCCGGTTAACTCCTGATAGCTGTTGATCAAGGCCGAAAATAAAATATCGGAAGGGGCATAATGACTTGTATGGTTCAATGCTACATTTACATCGGCCTTGATTTCGCCAAAATGGAACATTGTATGCGGCTGAAGTGGAATATAGGCTGCAAACATTGTCACTATGAATTAAAGGTGAAACCTTCTACAGCACTTTTAGTAATAGTACCATCAATGTTGAAGTGTATTTCCTGAGGTTCATCAAGCCTTATTGATACTTTACCGTAGCCTCGTGTCCCACTTCCACCCAGATAGTCATTTTCGAGCAGGTGAAACCCTGTTTTAATCGTGTTTAACAAATTGTTAACCGATACATTTTGGTTATTGTAATTACCTACCAATCTATTCGTTCGTGTGTCAAGGTAAACACTTGTTCTCACATTGTATGTTGCCATCACATTAAGAATCATGTCAATACCAAATTCAGCACCACGAACAACACGTTCCATGTGTCGGGGGACTGCACTACCATCAATTCTTTTGATCCAGTTTTCTGATTTCTCTTCTAAAAGCATTTGAGTATTTGCCGTAGTTTTTTGAAAGAAGCAGTCTCTGAACAATAAATTGCCTCCATTTCTTTTTTTATCCTTAACCCCATCACCGAACAGGACGAAAACATTCAGAACATCCTCGTCAATGGTTTTATATCCTGCTTGGGAAGCAAGTAATTCACGCATTTTTCCTTTGAGCGAACTGCCCGGAATGAACGGAATGCCTGTGGATGAGTCTTTAATAACAGCGTTATCAATACCTCCTATTTCGAGCTCAACCTCCGAACCGCCAATGTGTAGTCCTGTTTCAACCGTGATTGTACCTGTGATATGTATCTTATAAAGCAGTTTCATAGTGTTTCAATTTTTGCTGGATGAATAAAATTTATGATAAGCCACAATAGTTGTCATATAATTGAGAAACGCCTCTTGTTTGTTTTCTTCAATAGCTTTCTCCATTAGTTTGCGTATAATGCCTACAAAGTGCTTTTGTTCTGCAAATTCCTGGCTTGCTTCTTTGTAAACAAGGCGTGGTAAGGCCAGAATAAGCTGGCCATCATTTTCTTTAAGGAGCTGATAGATGCCTCTCAGTTGGGTATATTTTATTGCATGAGTACCCAAAAGGCAATGATCTTCAATCCATTGCTCCGTACATTTTATTAATTTCAATGATTGAATTGCATTTGACGGGTCATAGTTAAGAATCTGGTCAAATTGGTTTTCAATCAGGCAAATCTCTTTCTCTTTTGTTGTCATAATACTTGATTTTAGTGGTTATTTTCGTTTATCAAACTCTGCGAGGCGAGCGGCTAAAGACAGTCGCAATCTGTAAATTTTCTTCTCAAGAGGTGATTGAGCTGATATTGATTCTTCAATATCTTTTTTTAACCACCCTATTATTTCTTTGCTATTTGCACTATCCATCTCTCTTAGTGAATAGCTAAGTTTCCAAAAATCTTCAAGATCGAATGCTTCGAAGTTTCTAACACCCTGAATGTTTTGTCGCGCTTGCTCTAACATTCCTTTAGTTAAGATTGCTGATTGGAGATAGTGATACAATTTTTGCCGTCGCCGGTCAATCTCTGGCAGGAAACTCCATGGTATCACCTCATTAAGAATACACAGGTTGCCTTTAGTGTTATAACCGTATTTGGCTTTCTTTAAGGCGTGATCAACCTTTTCGGCAAACCTCACTACTGGAAATTTTGAATCAACGATGACTAAACCAGCGGAAATTGTAAGTGATTCTCGACTAAACTCCTTTGTAAATTCCTGATTGATTTTTGAGGCAAAATCAAGTATAGTATTCCATTTGCCGACAAAAAAACTATCGTCACCACCTGCAGTTACGCTATAAATTTTATCACTGAAAAGAGGAATGTTTGTATTGCATTTACTTCTATAATATAAGGCGGCATTGTTAATTAGACTTCGCAAAGTCAAATTGAAGAAAGTATTAAGACGTTGGTCAATTTCTTTATGTGCTGTTTCACTGTGAATATTTTCCAGGTAAGTTCCTAGTCCATCAACATCCATCGCCAGAATACCCAGCTTTTCAATGCCATCTTTTCCGCCATTAACAATGATTCTACAATTACCATTTCTTTCATCTCCAATTTTCTTGTCATCTCTTGCTAATACTTCAAATGTCTTGATTGATCCAAATTCATTTCTGGGAATTAAGCTTTCCAAAAAATTCTCAAGTTGGCTGCCTTCTCCTTCGTTGTTAAAAGTAATTTTATATCCGGCTAATTCAATTGATATATCGCTTAGCTTTAAGCCAATTGTATTAGACTTCTCTATTTTGAAAGCATTTTTACGGGAAATTAATTCATAAATTACCATCCAGTTATTTGATAATGCTGTTTTTTGAAAAGGCTCAAAAAAACTTCTATCATGCGAGTAATAGCAGTACTTTGCTTTTCGGTTCTCATGATTAAGCGCAATTAGGCATTTATTGTATTGAGCGGTTTCGTAATCAACAAAGGCAAAACTAATATTCAATCCGGTGGCCTGCAAGGCTTTGGTAAAATTGCTCTGCACTTCAAAAAGTTTTGATTCAGCATCTGTAGAATGAGGTAGCTTCAAAATAAAACTTCCTCCTGAGGTAGAAATCTTGTAATTCGAATAATTTTGCGGATCTATATCAAACTTATCCAGGATAGATTGCATGGATGTTTCGATTAGAAGTTTGATGAAGAATGACCGTGCTTTTAATTCGCGTGCGGCGCCGTCACTTTTCACATTAAAAATAAAATCCTGGATACCGGAGATATCACCCTTCACTAAGATCATTCCACTTTCCATATGTTTTTGGTTTTGTTTATTCTTTTTAGGTGGTACAGAGGGTTGGGCAAGTCGAATGCCCACCTTCTTAGCATCTTAATTTCAGTAATTTATGAACGAATTACGGCTTAAATAACATTGATAACAAGTAGTTGACGATTGACGGCAATAACTTCTCTAAATCACGCGAAAGATAAGAATTTTTTTTACACAATTAATAAGTGTTTTTATTTTGAAGAAAAAAAAAGAATCGCAAGTTATCTCAAGCATTTCTTGCCGTCATTCACGATCTTAGAACGTTGATCACCATCTTTATCAGCCACTTGACAGATACTCATTAAAAGTGAAAAGGGATTCAAAGTAAAGAATTCAACTAATTTATTTCTGCCAACAGTTCAAAAATGCAAAAGGCTATCGCACGAAACGATAATGATACCGTATTCCTGTGTTGTGGGTTCAATGATGAGATTTTTTTAAATAGCTTGTGAGCACCGGAAAAACACCATTACTCTTGTAATGAAGTTGTTTCAGGCATATCAAAAACTCTTTGTTTAAGAGATCGGATGACCCTATCTCGCCAGCACGCCCAGCACTGCATGCAACATACAGGCAAAGTCGCCGATCTGTTTGCGGTCGGTGCCGATTTGGCTGCGCCAGCTGATGTCTTCGCCGGCGAGCTGCATATTGCGCGCCATGATGTCGCAGGCACTGATGAGGGCATTGTGGGCACGGCTGCGTTCGGTGTCAATGTCGGCACGCTCCCCGGTCGGTGTCTGCAGCCAGTCAACGCGTATGCGGGCATAACGAATGGCTAATTTGATGAGGCTGTCGGACAAAGATTTGAGTTTCGATGCCTGTATTTGCCTGTAGATTCTAAGGGTGTCGTCGAAGGTCAACATATTGATTTTTAATTGGATGTGTCATTTGCTGTATGATTTCGGCCCGGCAGAAGCTGCCTTGCCTCAAAATTAATGCTTTTAATGGCGATTTTTATGTTTTCGCAAATTTTTCTGCAACACAGCGCACGATACCTCAAAGCTGCAAAAGACTTTAGGGATCGTTGTGGCGCTTTAGAAACGTTGCCGGGGGCAACATATCTTTACTGTTTTGAAAACATACGTGGCAGATGCTCCAAATGCTGTCTTTTTCGGTAACTTTGCAACAACACAAAGCCGGGTCAGTGAAAAACCGGAATAAACCCGCCTATTGTACATGACATTAATTAAAACCATGTTTATGGGTCTTTACCTTGAACTGAAAACCAAAGCGCAGCAATTATCCGGGCAGGAAGAGGTGGTTGCCGCGTTGCATACCCTGGGCTTGCATGGCTACGGGCCTGAAAAGTTTGCCTTTTCGATCCCTGAAGGGATGTTGTATGTTGGTGAGCCGGAAGAAATACCCGGAGGTACTATCGCACACATCCGCCTGAGCTGGAGCTGCAGCAGGGAAGCCATTGATTTTCTTCTTGGAATTGCCTCAGCACTCGAGGCTACTCTCTCCTACGGGGAGTGGGCTGTTGACAGCGAAAATGCCGAAGCGTTTTGCAAGGAAGCAGCCGCTTATGCTGCCGGAATCACGGGGATGATTGATTAAATTATAAAATAAGACCTTACCCCTATTGTTGTTTACTTATAAGCCCTGTTGCAAAACCTGAACTTGTTTGACAAGTGTACGATTTAACCCAAATCCCCTAAAAGTACTCCGGTATTGCAGATGCTGCCATCGCAATTTGTTACCTTTGAAGCCTGAATAATCATTGTATAATTAAAGAAAATGCAAGGAAAACAACTTAGAAA
>DISP01000060.1:0-7576 GCA_002421995.1 Bacteroidales bacterium UBA6207
GGAGCTGTAAAAACCGAATTCAACAAATTCGGTGGTATATTAGAAAAAGCCAGAAAAAAAATTGATGAGGCCGGAAATGATATTGACAACCTTGTTGGAACCCGTACACGAGCCATCGAGCGCAAACTCAGGCAGGTGCAGGAACTTCCGGCCACCGAGACAAACCTCCTGCTCGAAGGAGATATTTTAGAAGATGAAGAGTAAATCCAGACAATCGAATGTGAAATTTATCAGTCAACTGACTGATTCTTCAGAATACCATTCATCCAATCACATCATAATCAGGTGATTATTAGGTTTGAAAGCCACATATACCAGATAATCAGTTATTTTCTGGTTTAGGGATTCCAAGTAGCAAATAAGCAGCTACCAAAAGCGTTACGATGGCTGTGAGTAAAAAGGCAGCTGTGGCACCAAACTGAAACCAGATTATTCCGGTGAGTGAGCTGGCAAGCATGGCGCCGATACTTTGCAAACCCGAAAAAGTTCCAATGGCAGTTGCTGTATCTTTTTTATCAGTAATATTTGAAATCCAGGCCTTTGAAATTCCTTCCGTGGCAGCAGCATAAATGCCGTAAAGAAAAAACAATCCAAAGAAAAAGTAAAGATTCACATTGAAAGCCATCCCAAAATAAACTACCGAAAACAAAACCAGACCAGTCAGGAAAACGGATTTCAACCCAATTTTATCGGCAATGATGCCCAACGGAAAGGCAAACAAAGCATAGATGAGGTTGTAAAAAATGTAAACCCCAATAACAGCAGAATCATCAAGTCCGGCTTCTTTGGCTTTGAGCAATAGGAAAACGTCGGAACTGTTGAAAAGCGTAAAAACCAACAATCCCACAGCCAGCTTCTTATACGCAGCAGGACTTTCTTTCCAATAGTGCAAAAAGGCAAAAAATTTGACAGGAAGCTTTGGTTTATCAGATATTTTGTTTTTATCTTTCAACAGCATTGAAGCAAAGACGGCCAAGAGACCGGGAAGCAACGCGATGAAAAACAGTGTTTTATAATCATTTGGATTGAAATAAAGCCAGACAAGTGCCAACAAAGGCCCGATCACAGCACCCAGGGTGTCCATAGAGCGATGAAACCCAAAAACCTTTCCTTTTGTCTGTGGACTTGCTTCATCGGAAAGGATGGCATCACGTGCACCTGTGCGGATGCCTTTGCCGAAGCGATCAATCGTTCGGGCGAAAAAAATCCAAAGAGGGTAAACAAACAACGCCATCATGGGCTTTGATACAGCGCTAAGCGCATACCCAATCTGCACAAAAGGAACACGTTTGCCCGAACTGTCGGAAAGTTTCCCAAAGTAACCTTTGCTTAAGCCGGCTGTGGCTTCGGCAACACCTTCAAGAATTCCAATTAATACGATTGAAAATCCGATGGTTTTCAAATAGATAGGCATAACCGGATACAGCATTTCGCTGGCCATATCGGTGAAAAGACTCACCAGCGATAAAACCCAAACCGCACGGGTGATGTATTTCATAAGTTTCAGATTTTGCGATATTTCAACAAAAGTAAGTATTATAAACTCATGGATTTTGAAAACCGACTTTCGATTTTTCGACAAAAACACTGTAATAAAAGAATTGATAGAACCCTCCTGACACTATACACTAAGGTACTTTTGCCACTAAAATTACTATTTTCTCTTTTTCCAGGACTTTCGTTTTTTCTCAACTGTTAAGTCAACACGACCAAGAAACAAGCCACTTTTGCCCATTTGCGCAATGATAACCGGCTTGCCACGGCGATTTTTCTCAGTGGTCTTGGTGATAAGGTCGTGCGAGTGACCTCCCAAAATGACATCTATATACTGTGAAGACCGTGCTATCTCAAAATCGTTTGGCCCACTCTCACCGGCATTTGCTCCAAGATGAGACAGACAAATGATCACATCACATTTTTCCTTGGTTTTGAGAATGTTAGCAATGCTATCGGCGGTGGTGAAAGGATCGCTGTAGATCATTCCTTTGTAATTAGGCTCAAAAACAAGGCCCTTTGGATTTACACCAAGACCAAAAATGCCGATACGTAGTCCGCCTTTTTGAATCACTTTGAAGGGCTCAACGCGACCGTCCAGGGGGGTGTTTTTAAAATTGTAATTTGCACTCAGTATTGGCACATTGTTGTTTTGAAGTACGGCAAGCAGGGTATCCATTCCATTGTCAAACTCATGATTTCCAAGGGTTACGGCATCGTATTTCATCCTGTTCAGGGCTTCAACCTCAACACGTCCTTTGTAGAAATTATAATATGGTGTTCCCTGCGAGAAGTCGCCGGCATCAAGGAGCAGCACATTTTCTTCTTCAGCCCTGATTTTTGCAATCAACCCTATCCGGCGGGCATAACCACCCAGGTTCTTGTCGTTGGGTTCAACCTGACTATGGGTGTCGTTGGTGTGTAGAATCACCAGATGCACGCTTTGCCCATATATCAGTGTTGAGGCAAATAAAAGCAGTACAAAACTTGCTATTTTCAACAGCCTCAAAGCATTGTCATTATTCGGTAGTTTTTTATCAGTCAGCATATCTTATTCTTCCGTCGAGTTTTGATTGAATGAAATTTCCTTTAGCTGTTTCAGCTTTTATGTGGTTGATGAGCACATCACGGATTTTTAAGCCTGTACTCAGGCGTTTTACATGCCGGGTTAGCTGCACCATGCCATCATTGCCATCAGCGATATAGTCATTCACGGCAATGGTGTACACTTTTTGGGGATCGAGTGCGGCACCGTCAATGAACACATTTGTTGCCTCCTTGTTTTTGATTTCCATCGAAACACCGGCAACTCCTTGTCCACCGACAGTAGCAAATCCGTTTAACAGCTCCAGAAGTTTATCTCCTTTGAGCCAAATAACAACAAGTTCATTTTCAAAAGGCATCAGTTCGAAAGCTTTCCGGATGGTGATGTCACCGGCAGGCAAATCAGACCGAATGCCACCCAGGTTAATGACAGCCAGATCAATATCTTGCTTCAGATAATCCGCAGCAGCAATCCTGTACATATCGGCACTGAAATTTGACAACAGACTCTCAGGCCGGTGGGAGGTCATCGCTTCGGGAGCATAGCCGATTACGACCGCCATTTCTGCATCCATTTTCTGCTTAAATGGTTGAAGATAAGCAACATATTCCTTATCGGCATAAACATCTGTTGTGTTGTCTATTGCCAGCTTGTCCGATTGGGCTGATGTGATAACAGCCACACTTCGGCTGCACGACAGAGCAATCGAAACCAGCAATATCGCGGTCAAAAAATTCAAAAACTTCATCTGTAATATTTTGTGTTTATTTGAAACCTTATGTGAAATTATCATTTTATTCAACCAACCGTTAATGGTTAAAGAGCCGCAGGCTATATGTAACTTCGAAACGAGCTATTCAAGTTAACAAATTCATTATCAATGGAAAAAACCTTTTTTTTCTACCTTGTTTATGAAGCACTATATTTGCTTTTTCGGAAGTGATCAAACAACCGTATCTTAGATTTTCGATCCAGGGCAGAATTTTTTCAAGGAAGCGGTCAATTTTTTCAGCATCATCAATTAGCTCGACAACGACAGGGAGTTTATCATCAATTTCCCAAAATTTCACAGAATGAATCACACTGCTTGACCCATACCCCATCACACCTTTGAAAACCGTTGCTCCGGCAATGTTATAACGATGTGCAGCAAACACGATAGCCTCGTAAAGAAGTGTGTTTTTCAGTTTGTCGGTATCACTCAAAAAAATACGAAGCAATTTTGCTTCACCTTTAATTTCCATGATCAGATGATTTTTATGATTAACCTACCAAAAAAAACTGCAATGAGACCTAAAAAGAAACTCAAACCGGAATAAGCGGCAAAACGAAAAAATTCCTTGCCTTGCAACAATAGGTAAGCCTCGTTTGAAAAGGAAGAAAAAGTAGTAAAACCACCGCAGATTCCGACAGTGAGAAAGAGCCGCCATTCGGGCGACAAAACATTCCCTCGTTCGGAAATCCCGTAGATAATACCAATGAGCAAACTACCTAAAATATTGACAGTGAAGGTGCCCCATGGAAAAGCCGAAGTGTAATAAAACTGAAAATACCTTGATACGAGGAACCGGAATATTGTTCCGAGAAATCCACCAAAACCGATGATTAAAATAGATTTTACCATTGTTAGTCGCTATTCATGGTAGAAGTCATCAGCATATTTCGGCGGTTAAAGGCAGACTTCATTGCCTGATGCAAATGTAAAGAATTTTTTATGCCGGATTTATTTACTTTTTGAAATTCTAAACCCGAATCCGTCGTTTCGGGTATTTATTGGTGATTGATACCTTACTTCGGGCATATGAATTCCAAATTGCGATGGTTTACCATCAGCGGTTTGGGTTTCATAGAACCAGCTAAGTCCTTTTGAGATTTTGTATGTTCCTTCTCCTTCGGGAGGTCCCTGGGGATTAATACTACTCACTTCGCTGTCTTTGGCAGGATTATACCAATCAAAAACCCATTCGCTCACATTACCGGTCATATCATAGATTCCAAGTTCGTTCGGTTTTAAAAGTCCTACCTTATGAAAGGTGCTGTCTGAATTTTCTTCAACCCAACCCACCTCTTTCGGGGTATTGCTTCCGCTGTATTTAAAACCTTTTGTCAATTTCCCTCCTTTGGCAGCATACTCCCATTCTGCTTCTGTTGGTAAGCGACCGCCTGCCCATTTTGCAAACTCATTAGCTTCGTCCCAGATTGCAAGCATCGGATTTTCATCAATCCACTTATAAAATACCTTTTGCCCGTGCGCATTTTCAATTGGTGGCTCAGGCATACTTCGGCCGGTTTTGGTGCAAAACTCCCGAAATTGTTTTACAGTTATCTCATATTTACTGATATAGAAATCGTCGAGTTCAACCATCCTGCGCGGACTTGTAAAACCGGTTATAGTATCGCCTTTCGGACTTATAACAACTTGGTTTTTACCTTGTTCAAAGGTCCCGCCTTCGACAAATACCCAATCAATATGAACAACATCCTGCTTGCAGGCCGTAATGGCTAAAAGTCCTAAAAAGAATAATAACACTTTACTTCTCATCGTTTGAAATTTAATGACGCTGCCAACACGCTGAACACACCTGCCTTCGGCTCAAATTCCGTCAGCAACTTAATCTTTTGTGCCGCTGGATTGTTCGATTTACCGGTGACCAATGTTCCAAAAGTAGTGCTTTTTGCTTCCTAGTCAACATTGTTGACGTTCATCATCTATTGACATATGTTCAGGTTTCGCTTTTGACAAATCGCCTTTGAGCAGAAGCAGCCAACTGCACCCTCGCCACATCAAGCCTGTCTTGGGTCGGGCTTCAGCGGCATACGCGCCATCTTTTCCACCTCCATCATCGGGTAGCCAAACTCCTCCACTATCTTGCCATACAGCAGATAAATGCCTGATCCCTGAAAAGGATAGGTTTTCAAACATGGTGGAAAATGCACTGTATCAAAGAGTTCTCCTGTGTTATCAACAAAAGTACCAAAGTGCATCAGCTCTCCTCTCACAGTTTTCACATACTTCACCGTGACGAGTTTACCTAACATCCTGTGTCGTTTTCCTGTATTTTGAAGCATCGTGCCGGCTCCTATCTCGCCCCTGAAAGAGGTAACAAGCATATCGAAATCAGACATTGACACCGGAAAGCCGATGAGCTCAATTTCATCATAGGCATCTTCGATGATTTGTCCTTCGAGTGTCGGCAGCTTATAGCGTTTGGCTTCTTCCCTGAAAAGCACGGCAGCTGGGTCGGCCGCATGGCTTTTTTTTCGATAAAGATGCGCTTCCCATAGCAAGCCCGACTTGGGTTGTCCGGTAAAGGCCAGTGCACCGGCCCTGATGAGCAAAATCAGCTGTTCCATGCCGGGTTTGAGGCGATCAATAAAGTCGCGGAGGTCTTTGTAAGAGCCGTTCTGTTTTCTTTCGCTGACGATGTGGCGGGCCAGGGCCTCCTCCAGCCCCTGTAGGTGTACAAAGCCGATATAAGCTACCGTTCCACTCAGTGCACTGAGGTATTCGCTATGGTTCACACACGGGAGCATCAATTGTCCGCCCAGCCTACGCAACTCATTGAAATAGACCCAACTATTATAAAAACCCCCAAAATTATTGATCACAGCCACCTGAAACTCCAACGGAAAATGCGCTTTGAGATAAAGGCTCTGGAAGCTCTCCACAGCGTAGGAGGCAGAGTGAGCCTTGGAGAAAGAATAACCGGCAAAAGACTCAATCTGCCGCCACACTTCTTTGGTCACAGCTTCGGGATAGCCACGCTGACTGCAATTGTCGAAAAATCGCCGGACAATCTCGTCGAACTCGTTCTTTTTACGCTTTTTACCGCTCATGATGCGCCGCAACACATCGGCATCGGCCAGGTCGAGACCTGCAAAATGATGACACACCTTGAGCACATCTTCCTGGTACACCATCACGCCGAATGTCTCTTTCAATTGCTGTTCCATCACAGGATGAATATAGCTGAACCTGCCCGGATTGTGAAAGCGGTGGATGTATTCGCGCATCATGCCCGACTTGGCCACACCGGGCCTGATGATCGAGCTGGCGGCAACCAATGTGAGGTAGTTGTCGCAACGAAGCTTACGCAAAAGGCCGCGCATGGCCGGACTCTCAATATAAAAGCAGCCGTTGGTCTCGGCACGCCGAAGCTGGTCTTTAACTTTCTCATCCTGCTTAAAGAGCTGAACCTGATGCACATCAACACTAACTCCTCTGTTGGAACGGATGATAGCTGCTGCTTCGCTGATATGGCCGATGCCACGCTGACTCAGGATGTCGAGTTTTTCATAACCCAGCTCTTCCGACACATACATATCCCACTGTGTGGTGAGAAAGCCTTTTGGAGGCATGTCGAGGGCCACATAATTGGTGATGGGCTCTTCCGAGATGAGGATGCCGCCGGCATGGATGCTGCGCTGATTGGGAAAGTCGAGGATGTGTTGCGCCAGTTCGTGGATATGGCGTGTGTGTTCGTTGAGTTTGTAAAACATATTGGGATTGCTCACCAGCTCGTCAATCTCGCCCTTGGGCAGACCATGCACCTTGCCCAGTTCGCGGTAGATGGATTTCCCCCTGAAAGTGGAGATGGTTCCCAGCAGGGCGGTGTGCATGTGGCCATAGCGCTTAAAGATGTAGTCAATCACCTCATCGCGTTCTTTCCAGGAGTAGTCAATATCGAAATCGGGCGGACTGCTGCGTTTGGGATTCAGGAAACGCTCAAAATACAGGTCCAGCTCAATGGGGTCAACATCGGTGATGCGCAGGCAAAAAGCCACGATGCTGTTGGCTCCGCTGCCACGACCCACGTGGTAAAACCCGCGCGACATCGAATAGCGGATCACATCCCAGGTGATGAGGAAGTAGGCCGAAAAACCCAGCTTGTCAATGATGGCCAGCTCTTCTTCAACACGCTTGCGCGCCTGGGCATTTTTTGCGCCATAGCGATACTCCATGCCTTCAAAAGCCAGCTTATGCAGCAGCTTGCGGTCATCTGTAGCATTGCCAGTGAAGGTCTTGCGGTTTTTTAT
>DISP01000060.1:7687-72892 GCA_002421995.1 Bacteroidales bacterium UBA6207
TGAAAGCGCAGCTCTGAGGTCAGGAGCCTGGCTACCTGCGAAAGTCGAACTCCAATATATTCGTTATCTAATAATTGCGCAGGTTTGCGTTTTCCGGCAGGATACACAACCACCACATCTTCCAAGGGAGGGGCAAGCTCGGGATATGGACTTTGGTCGAGGTTGTGGCGCGTGAGCATCTTATTGAGTTCGCCAAAACCTTTGTTGTTTCGCGCCAAAGCCACATACATCAGCTGATCGCCATTGCGAAATTCAACTCCGGCAATCGGCTTGATGCCTTTTCTGCGGCAGGCTTTTACAAAATCAACCATCCCCATGGTGTTGTTGATATCTGTCATTGCAAGGCTGCCAATACCAAGTTTTGCTGCCTGCTCCACAAGCTGCTCCACCTCGATCGTCCCATAGCGAAGGCTATAATAACTGTGATTATTCAGATACATATTAAAATGATATACTGCTTTTTACATATTACAGTAAATTAAATTGATTAATTTCTAATCAAATTCAATGACGTTAAATTAACCATTTATCAAACGATGTCAAGAAAAAATCGTGCAGACACGGGTATTTTTTCTCTTTTGATAGCCGCCGTAGCGACTCAAACAAAAATTGTACTTTTATCCATCAATTGGCAAGTTAAATGAGATCAGTGTTTGCAAGCCTATTCCTTGTATTACTATTGCAGCAGCAATTGAGGGCTCAACCCGAAAATCCGGTTATTTTATTTCGTTCTGAAGATGCAGGAAACGGTGGCTGCTACCGCATTCCGGCGCTGATTACCGCCGCAGATGGCTCGCTCATTGCAGCTGCAGATCAGCGGAATGGTTCTTGTGGGGACCTGCGTTGGAACGACGACATCAATATTGTTGTTCGCAGAAGTTTCGACGGCGGACACAACTGGTCGGAAATGGCAACTGTTGTTGATTATCCGGCTGGAAGGTCAGCATCCGATCCTTCGATGATTCTCGATGTTACAACCGAAACCATCTTTCTTTTTTTCAATTTCATGGATCACGATAAAGGCGAAAAAAACTATCAACTGCGATACATCTGCAGCCATGACCACGGTTCGAGCTGGAGCGAAGCTGTTGACATCACAGATGCGCTAAGCCCGCCTGAGTGGCAGCGTCATTTCATGTTCATCAGTTCGGGACATGGTATTCAAACGCGCGACGGGATGCTGCTGCACACGCTCGTGAATCTGGAGAAAGGCCTGTATTTGTTTGGCAGCAAGGATCACGGAAAAAGCTGGCAACTGATGACGAACGCATTGCTCCCCGGAGATGAGTCAAAAGTGGTTGAGCTGCACAACGGCAATTGGTTGGTAAACAGCAGGGTGAACGGAACAGGAAAAAGGCATACACACCGGACATACAATGAGGGTGCAGACTGGATTTCTCAAGCCGATGATGCCCTCCCCGACCCCGGCTGTAATGCAGGACTGATTGTTTACCCGATGGAAGACGGACAAGAGGCGTTGCTGTTTTCCAACGCAGCTGATTCCAGCGAAAGACAGAACCTCACCCTAAGCATCAGCTTCGATGGCGGGCAAAGCTGGCACACAAGACAAAGCATATGGCAAGGAGCAGCTGCCTATTCTGATATAGCCATTCTGCCTGATGGCAGCCTTGGCCTCGTGTTCGAAAAAGGGGACTACCGCGAGATCGCTTACGTGAAAATCAGAAAAGAAATTCTTTTCGGGCAATAAACATGGCGAGAAAATCATCTACGAAAAAGGATTAACCGACAACTAACTGGTCATCACCAATAAGCGGTCTGGTAAAAATACCGAACAAACATGATTAAAGATTTTTTTGGAGCGGAAGAAAAAAAAATGCGGTTAGTGGTTCATTGTTTCAATAATGTATTAACTTTGCACCACAAAGTACTTTTTTATGAACAAAAACCAGGACTATATCAGTGATATTGCTGCCATCAGAATGATGATGGAGCGATCATCAAAGTTTCTTTCGCTTTCGGGATGGGCCGGTGTGATGGCCGGGCTGTATGCGCTGGTTGGTGCCTACCTTGCCCATCAGTTGGTAGGTTTCGTACCGCCAAAGACGCTTCTGACAGTTGTTGACCCGACTGAAACAGGGTTCTTGTTCAGCGTGGCGATAGCAATTGCAGTGCTGCTATTTTCGATTTTAACTGCGGCCTATCTCTCCCAGAGGCGTGCAGAGCGTAAAGGAGAATCAATCCGCAACAGCAGCTCGAAGCAAATGTTGAGATACATGTCCACACCACTCGTTGCAGGAGGTCTTCTCACAATCATATTACTGTTGCAGGGTCTTGCCGCCTTTGCCGCACCACTTACACTTTTATTCTACGGTTTGTCACTTTTCAATGCCAGCCAGTTCACTTTCAATGAATTGCGCTATCTAGGCATTCTCCTCATTACATTAGGTCTGGCTTCTGTATTGTTACCTCACCTTGGATTGCTGTTCTGGGCTATTGGATTTGGATTGCTGCATATTGTTTACGGCGTTTATATTCACATGAAATACCAACGGTGATCATGCTTGGCAACGGATTTCACAAGGCATTCGAGAACCGTACCAGGCTTGGCATTATGTCAGTGCTTTCAGTGAACGAAAAGTTGGATTTCAATGCCCTGAAAGCGTATTTGAAGGCGACTGACGGCAATTTGGCAAGTCACCTCAAAGCACTTGAAAAAGAAGACTTTATTAGGTTTGAAAAGCAATTCGTCGAACGAAAACCAAACACGGCTTATTATATCACCCAGGCGGGAAAAGATGCTTTTGCAGCGCATATAAATGCACTCGAGCAACTTATACAGTCACAAAGAGGCGTTTAATTTTTTTTCAAATTTACTTTGAATTTCAAAGTACTTTAATATTATTTTAACAATTTGTAACAGTAAAAAATAAAAAAATGAGAGAACACATTAAAGAAAATCTGGATAAACCAGGCGAATTGGAAAAGCTGTACCGGGACAATAAAAGTAGTTTCAAAAAAGCTTTTTACGAGTTATGGCCCGAGATACAGGATGTGATGCTTGCCAAGGCATGGAACGAGCGATTAAATTACCGCGCGGAAGCCATCACCCTGGGTCAAAAGCGGGAGCTCTTGGTTGTGATCATTTTGTCAATTTTTGCCGGACTGATAGCAAAGATTCCGGCACTGACAGGAATTGGCGAAGATTACTTTTACCCCAGACACCTTGGCTTCGTGGTTTTCCCTGCTTTGTCGGCCTATTTTGCATGGAAGCAATCACTTTCATTGAAAAAAACANNAACAGAAAAGAGCGACACGCTTAATCTGGTGAGCATTCATCTCCCTTTGATGCTATGGGCAACAACAGCTTACGCTTTCACAGCTGATGCCTGGAACAAGATTGAAAAACGCATTTCTTACCTGCGCTACAACGGCGATCTGTTGGTGATGTCAGCAGTAATTCTGTTAGCCGGATTTCTGTTGTCGGCTGTAACGGTAGGTCTTTTCAAATTGATCGGTTTAAATATTGAAGTTTATTACTTTCAATACGTTGCAATCTGGGGACTTGCAGGCACTCCTGTGGTGGCGACATGGTTGATTCAGTCAAACCCACAATTGGTCAAGCATGTATCGCCGGTAATTGCAAAAGTTTTTACTCCACTTGTATTGCTGATGATGACAATTTACCTTCTGGCAATTGTTTACACAGGCAAGGACCCATACAATGACAGGGAATTTTTACTCGTTTTCAACGCTTTACTCATTGGTGTGATGGCAATTATTCATTTTTCATTGGCAGAAACCGAACAATCCGCTACTTCAAGTTTTGGCCTGCTGATGTTGTTTTTGCTTTCATTACTCACCATTATCATCAATAGTATAGCATTGTCGGCAATTGTTTTCAGAATATCGTCATGGGGAGTTACTCCAAACCGTTTGGCTGTGATGGGAGCCAACCTCCTGATTCTCATCAACCTTGTGATGGTGTCTTACCGGCTGTTTCTTTCGCTCAGGCAGCCCGAAAAAATTGAAACTGTCAACAACAGCATAGCCGTTTTTCTGCCGTTATACGCTGCCTGGACGGCAGTGGTGGTTTTTGTCTTCCCAACTCTTTTCAATTTCGCTTGATGGTGTGGGCATTATCTCCACTTATAAAACAAATCTCAGCTGTTTCCGTATTTATGAGATGCCCAAATCAGGATGAAGCATTCAAACATTAAGCCCTTTCTTTGCAATCGAAAAAATGATTACAAAGAAAGGGCTTAATGATCAAAGGACTGCTGAAAACAGATTATTTAAGCCATCTGTCGAGCCAGTTGAAAAATGTTCTTTGCCACAATACACCATTTTGCGGCTTCAAGACCCAGTGATTCTCATTCGGGAAATACAGGTATTCGGCCGGTAATCCCTTCAAAATAGCAGCATTATAAGCTGCCATGCCTTGGGAGGCAACAATGCGGTAATCGAGTTCGCTGTGAATAACAAGTAGCGGTGTGTCCCAGTTTTGAACAAATTTGTGTGGCGAATTAGCGAAGGACCATTGGGCCGTTTTATTGTTCTTGTCCCAAAACGGACCACCCAAATCCCAGTTTGCGAACCACATCTCCTCGGTTTCGAGGTATTGTTGCTCGAGGTTGAACATTCCATTGTGGGCAATAAAAGCTTTGAAACGTTTGTTGTGATTTCCGGCCATCCAATACACGGAAAATCCGCCGTAAGAGGCACCGACTGCACCCAATTTGCCGGCATCAACAAAAGGTTCTTTTGCTACGGCGTCAATGGCACTGAAGTAGTCTTTCATATTTTGTCCGCCGTAGTCGCAGCTGATCTGTTCAAGCCACTCCTGTCCAAAGCCCTGAAGGCCGCGACGGTTTGGCGCAACGATGATATAATCATTTGCAGCCATCATCTGGAAGTTCCAGCGGAACGACCAAAATTGGCTAACAGTGCTTTGAGGTCCGCCCTGGCAGTAGAGCAAAGCAGGATATTTTTTGTTGGGGTCGAAATGAGGAGGATAAATCACCCAAACGAGCATCTGCTTGCCATCGGTGGTTGTAATCCATCTTTCTTCGGACTTACCCAATGTGAGTTGGCTAAGCAGCTTGGTGTTTACCTCAGTGATGCGCTCTTGTTTTCCGTTGGTTTCGTCAATCGAGAAAAGTTCAACTGGAGAGGCATGAGACATCCGTGTTCCAATGAGTCGTTCTTTGGCCACCATCACGCTGTTGTAGCTGTGAACGCCTTCTGTGATCTTTTGAATTTTTTTGCTTTTTGGCTGTATAGCATAAATCTGGTCAAGTGCATGCCAATTGCTCACAAAGTAAATCTTTGCACCATCAGCCGACCAGACAAGCCCGTGAGCATCCTGATCAAAATCCTCTGTGAGGTATTGCTTTGTACCTGTTTTCATGTCCATTACAAACAATCTCACCTTATCTGCTTCATAACCTTCGCGTTCCATGCTTTCCCATGCGAGGGTATTGCCATCAGGCGAAAAGACAGGATTCACATCATATCCCATCATGCCTTCGGTGAGGTTGCGTGTTTTTCCGGTTTCCACCGAATATGCATACAGATCGGAATTGGTTGAGAGGCTATAGTCTTTGCCTTTTTTCTTACGTGAGGTATAAACAATCGTTTTGCCATCAGGGCTCCAGCTGATTTGTTCCATACCTCCGAACGGTCTGACCGGTGATTCCCACTCCTCGCCTTCCATGATGTCTTTGGCATCTGACAACTGTTTTCCGTCATAGTTGGCTATCCAAATGTGCGTATAAGCATCCACCCATTGGTCCCAATGGCGATACATGAGGTCGTTGTTGATTCGGCCTGTTGTTATGGGCAGGTCGTTGTAGCGCGATTTGACAATGGAGATTTTCTCAACATCGGCCAGAAACAGCACTTTTGTTTGATCGGGCGAATAGCTAAACCCTCCTATTCCACCATCAATATTGCTTATCAGCACTTTGTCAGAGCCATCGGCATTCATTTCCCACATCTGCATACTTCCGGATTCGGCCGACATGTATGCAATCTTTTTTCCGTCGGGGCGCCAGACTGGATTGTATTCGCCCCAGTTAGTGAAAGTGATGCGTTTGAAATTACTCCCATCGGTATTCATGGTGTAAAGTTCCGCATTCCCCTTGTTTTCAGCCAGGTCATAATAGGTAATTGTAAAAAGCAGGCTCGTTCCATCAGGTGAAACTGCAACCTCGCCTATTCTGCCCATGGACCAAAGCAGCTCGGCTGTCAAACGATCACCTGTGAGCGCCTGCTCCACAGGACCAATCACAGGTGTTGGATTAGATTGCTGTGCCTGAACTGTCCCGATAACAAAAACGAAAAACAGAATGGCCAGCGTCAATTTTGTTAATTCTCTTTTCATGGTAAAAGCTTCAATTTGATCGCACTAAAGTAGCAGATTTTTAAATGTCGGACACTTTCACAAAGTGAACGGTTAAAATTGTTAAAGAAATGGCTTTGTTTCAGGCGTTTTACCCAGAGAGGCGGATTACATTTCTGCTGAAAGATTCATATCACCTGCAACAGAAAAATAGATATTCAACACCTTTTCGCCTGACCCGACACTATCAAGAGCAGCCTGGTAATAAAACGATTCGCACATTGTGCCTGCAGCAAAACTTCCATAAGGTTCGAAATAGATAACCGGTGAACCGGGGAATATGTTGTGATTAAAACTAAAATCGTTGTTTGCCGCAATCACAAAATTTGCTTTGCCACCGGGAAAAGGACTTGTTCCGGGCTGACCACTCAACCGCAACATCAGCAGTAATGCATCGAGTGCTGAAATAGCACCATTGTTTGACAGGTCGGCAACATCAAGCATGAACGGGGAAACTGCATCAACATCCGGAAAGTGAGCCAACTGCTCGACGACCGGATTTGCTGTTGCAAGATAGCTGATCAGCAACGCGTCCACAGCTGTGACACCCGACCAATGATTCCAAATCCATCCGCCCGACAACAGTCCTGTGGGAGTGACTTCCCATAGGCGCAACCACACGACACTGTCATAAGCCAACGGCTCAAAGGCATAGGTCCATCTACCACTGTCAAAAACCGGCTGTAAGGCAGGTGAAACCGGATGAAAATCCCTGTTCAATAACTGAAGCCTGAAAAATGACGCATCCTGAGGCAAAGCACTTCCAGCTTGGTTGAAACGCCTTAAGTCACCGCTTAATTTCAGCTTCCTGTTCCCGGTTGTTCTTACAAAGACAGGTCTTTCTGTAACGGTGATATTCACTTTTCCATTGGCCGGGATCAATGTGTTCACAAGGCCGCTATTATATCCAAAGGCAGGTGTAATCAGGTTTATCGTTGCCGAAACTCCTGTATGCAGCTCAAAGTTATTCACGACAGTGTTGTTGGATGTACCGCACCAAACAACATAAACAACGGTATCACCTGTGGCTGAAGCATATTTATTGATGTTCACAGCATCATTTCCTGAGCTAACTTCCATAACAAATTTAAGATCATTGAGTTGGTATGTCATCGTATTGACATAAAACCACGACTTTTTGGGTTGATGACCATTCCATTTCTCATTTGTCAGACCTGAACTGTTGTATTTGTTTGGATTCAAGGCATTTGCATCACGGAGCATATACATAAAAGCTTTGTCAATTCCAGCAGATGAAGCAGCCAGGTAGCTCCTCAATATCCACTGAGCCTGCACCTCATAGATATCGTTGGTATCAATAGCCACAGCAGCTTGCTCACTTTCCGGTTGTGTGTCATAGCCAAACTCCGACAACCAAATTTCCTTTCCAGGGAGGTATTTATCGCGGTAGGCGACCAATTGTTTTAGTTTTTCTTTCAATCCATCTTCTTCGGGGCTGATGCCATGGCTACCATTTTCGGAATAATGATGAAAATTGAGTACATCTGCCGGGAAACCATTCCGGTTGAAATCGCTCCAGAGCTTCATGCAACGCACATATTCCAGGTTGAGGCTTGCTAATCCGGCCATCACCATTTTTATTAAAGGATCAGCATTTTTCATTCCTTTGCCCACACCCATACTATTGTTGTGTCCGTCATAGTCGGCACTACACATAGCCGCAAACTCATCAGGCCTGAAATAACCTCCACGGGTAAACCACCACTTATCAGGTTCGTTCCAGTTTTCAAGATAGCGCACCAACGACAAGCCACTCAGTGATTGCTGATCCGGTTTCAGTTTCAGTAAAGCAGGATTCACGCTGTTTTGGCCATAACGTGCTGCAAACTGAAACATATAGTCGGCATGTTCAGTATATGAAGCCGGATCTGTTGCAAGCTCACCTGCACTGAGCGGTTTATGCTGGGTGAGCGAGTCGTTAAAACCGGTAATATATGGAGCAGCACCCTGCAGGTCGGGACTAACAGAGATGGAAGATGCTTTTAGTTGGTCATAAAAAACATCGAAATAAAATCCCCATCCGGGGCCACTCACCCAACTCGGATTCCAGGCATAGAGATTATTGGGGTAACCCGGGTATGTGGTGTCAGTGTTTCCCTCGTCCCAACCCCAGTTGTGGTATTCGCGCAGGTTTCCAACACAACTCAGTTTTTCAATGGGATCATCAACAAAGCCATTCACACCCAAAAAATTTTGCATTAATGGCATTCCGGAAATTTGAGGGGCCGGAAGCGTCGTCACAGGACCGGCAACCGTGCCATACAACACTATCTCGGCAACTTTTGTTGATGGACTCTTAAGCTGAAACATCAAAAAGCGGCTGTTCACATTCAAGATTATCTGTCGCCAGGTGTTGTAGGTATTCAGCAATAGCTGCGCTTTAGGCTGCCAGGAAGCAGGATTTCCGGTAAAAATCAACAGACTGTCGCTGTCGTTTACATCAAAAAGCCAGAGGCTGCTCAAATTGTAGTTTCTTCCAAGGTCGAGCACCACCATTGCAGGATAATAAATATCAGCGTTTACCCATCCCGGGGAAAATACCGTGACAGGCACACCTCCGCCTCCCGAAGCCGGGTCGCCGGCCAAAACCTGCTCATCTACCCATTGGCCGACATTTCCTTTTGTGCTGAAATTGTAGAACATACCAGCATCAAGCGCAATCTTATTCTGAGCAACTAATTGCCAGCCGGAGGCCGACAAAATCAGTAACAGAAACAACAGTACGGCTCCTGAAATATTTTTCCTGATGAACATCCTCATTTTTTGTTAATGATCAATGCAGCAAGAACACTGGGGATCCAGCCGGCCAGGGTGAGCAGAAAAACAATTAATACTGAGCCGCATCCTTTGTCCACAGCAGCCAAAGGCGGAAAGAGAATACATAAGATAACCCTCCAAAGTGACATTTTTATGGTATTAAATTCTTAAACAAAGGAGTGCCTGTTCTAAAACAAGCGTTGCAAAAGTAAAGCAGAAAAAGCATCAATCATGGAAATAATGGTATTTTCGTTGCGTGTAATAATCTTCAACAAAACTTTCAGAGAAAATGCGAATATGTACTTTCATTATAACGCTACTTTTTTCGGCTTCCATTGCCACTGCGCAGGACACTTTTTCCATTGTTGCTGTTGACACAATAACCGGCGAAACAGGAAGTGCCGGAGCAAGTTGCATTGACAATACCGCCATAGCAGGAGGCGCAAAAATCATCAGTGATATTATCCCGGGCCGGGGAGCAATCCACACACAAAGCTATTGGCTGTCAGCCAATCAGGTGAATGCCCACAACCGCATGCTGGCAGGTGATTCACCTCAACAAATCATTGACTGGCTTGTGGCCAATGATGCCCAGAACCTGCCTGGTCGCCGCCAATACGGGATAGTTGATTTTGATAACGAAGGACAAGCACGTTCTGCAGCCTTCACAGGTCAGCAAAGCATGGACTGGAAAGGACATAAAACAGGATCAAATTATGCCATACAGGGAAACATCCTGCTCAATGCTGGGATTCTCGACTCAATCGAGGCGCGTTTTCTGCGAACTGAAGGCAGTTTGTCTGACAAACTGATGGCGGCATTGCAAGGTGCAAATGTGCCCGGAGCTGATTCACGTTGTCTGAGCGAAGGTGTTTCCTCCCTGTCTGCATTTATTAGAATGGCCAGAACCAACGATAATCCTGACACCCTCTTTCTTGATCTCAATGTTCCGCAAACCCCCTACGGCGTTGAGCCTATTGACTCGCTGCAGCAGCTGTACGACAACTGGAAAATGATCACCTCATTGCTGGATCACAGCGATACAAAAAACACCAATTGGCACATATTTCCCAATCCTTCCAAAGGTGTTTCAACTATTGACCTGTCAGAAATGAAGGTAAAAATTGCTACAATCAGCATCTATAACCAAAAAGGAGAGCTTCTTAAGGTTTTGAAAAATCCATTGCAAATGCAGAAGCTTGAGCTGGAAACAACCGGAAAAGGATTGTATTATGTTGTTTTGAGCGGTGAACAATCTGTCAGGTTTATAAAAAAACTCATTATAAACTGACCGGACAAAATGATTACCCGAAGCATTCAAATCTGATATTGTTTGAACAATAAGTTGTAAAAATTGTCGTTACATCAGCATAAAAGCAAAGCATGCAAAAGATTATTACGCTATCCTTATCAACCTTCTGTGTGATGTTGACCACGTTGCTTTTTCTACCCGAAGCCAAGGCTCAGGTGGGGGGACGCGGGACCTATGATTTTTTAAATATCGCAGTCTCACCGCGTGTTGCGGCACTGGGTGGTAATGCATTGCCCATAAATGACAACGACGTTCAGCTCACTGCCTTCAACCCTGCCCTCATCAACCAGGCAATGCACAACCAGTTTAGTCTTTCTTATGTTGACTATTATGCTGATCTGGGTTTCAGCAATGTGCAATATGGCCGGAATTTCGGAAATCTCGGAAACTTTGTGGGCGGCCTCCATTACTATAATTATGGTACTTTCGACTATGCCGACGAGGCTGGCAACCGAACCAACACATTCAACGCAGCCGACTATGTCCTGTCACTTGGCTGGGGCCGTCAGCTCGACTCAAACTTCAGCATTGGGGCAAATGCCAAGTTTGCAGCATCGCAATACGAGAGTTACAACAGCTTTGGATTGGCCGTTGATGTTGCCGGAACTTACCTGAGCAAAACCGGTTGGTTGTTTTCGCTCACAGCCCGTAACATTGGCTCCGAGCTCAAATCCTATCTGCCCGGTGAGGCGTCAACTATGCCGTTCTCAATGCAGTTAGGAGTTTCAAAAAGACTGGATCATGTACCTTTCAGACTTATTCTCATCTATGATCATCTTCAAAAATGGGACCTTACTTATGATGATCCTATTGACCTCAAAGGACGTATTGATCCGATCACAGGTGTGAAATCGGAACTTAACGGTGCTGAAAAATTTGCCGACCAGCTGATGCGTCATTTCATCCTCGGCGGTGAATTTTATATCGGCAAAGGACTCGTACTACGTGGAAGTTACAACTACAAAAGGCGTCAGGAAATGCAAATTCCTGACAAACTTGCCATGGTGGGCTTTGCCTGGGGTGTAGGCGTCAAAATTTCGAAGTTTCAAATCAACTATTCCCGCTCAACTTTTCATGTTGTAGGCTCACCAAACTACATCTCAATTTCTACCGATTTCGACAGTTTCAAAAAGTAAAGCTTTAGTGTATCTTTGCCTTTGAAAAAGGAAGGATTATGTTTCTGGAGCAACTCAAAATTTCTGATTTTAAAAACTGTACATCAGCGGAGCTTCATTTTTCCGAAAAAATCAATTGTTTTATCGGCAACAACGGGGCCGGAAAAACCAATCTGCTCGATGCAATCTATTACCTGTCGTTCTGCAAAAGCTATTTCAATCTGCTCGATCAGCAAAACATACGGCATGGCTGCGAAGTTTTTGCACTTCATGGGTTGTATCTGCGCAACGGCGAACATGATCTGGTGAGTTGTGTGCAGCGTAAAGCACACAAGAAATCATTTAAATTCAACAAAAAAGAGTATGAGCGGCTTGCAGATCATATCGGCAAACTGCCGCTTGTGATGATTTCGCCTTATGACCGTGACCTAATCAACGAGGGCAGTGATTTGCGGCGCAAGTTTATTGATGGTGTCCTCTCACAGTTCGACCCGGTGTATCTTGATAAGTTGCTTCAATACAACCAGATAATCCTTCAGCGAAACACCTTACTCAGACAATTTGCCGAAACAGGCCGTTATGATCCGGCATTACTCGACCTCTGGGATGCACAACTATCCCCTCTTGGCCATGCTATCTTCGAAAAACGCAAAGCCTTCCTCGAAACCTTCGTACCCATCTTCAGGCATTATTATACCCGCGTGGCCGACTCCTCCGAAGATGTTGATATACAGTATGAAAGCAGTCTTTCAACTAACAATCTTTATGAAAGTCTGAAACGAACGACTGACCGCGACCGGCAACTTAAGTTCACAACCTACGGAATACATAAAGACGAACTTAACTTTCTGATTTCCGGATACCCGCTGAAAAAATTCGGATCGCAGGGGCAGCAAAAATCCTTTGTTATTGCAGTGAAGCTAGCCCAGTTCGACTTCATGCGAAACATCATGGGCTACAAACCCATTTTGCTGCTCGACGACATTTTCGATAAACTCGATGACAAGCGTGTGAGTAGCATCATCCAACTCACCGGACATGACAATTTTGGTCAGGTTTTCATCACCGACACCCAGGAGCAACGCATTAGCAGGCTCTTTCACGAAACCAGTATTGATCATCGGATTTTTCATGTGATGAAGGGCGCAGTTACCCAAACCGAAGCCGAAAAGCAATGAAAGACCATAATCACCAGTCGCTTGGGCAAGCCATCGAAGAAGTGTTGAAAACCTACAACCTTCAGGATAAAATTGACGGAATTAGAATTATTCAGGCCTGGGAAAGTGTTGTTGGAAAGATGATTGCCAATCACACAACAGATCTCTACGTTCAACGACAAACACTTTTTGTTTTTCTCGATTCCCCGGCCATACGTCACGAGCTAAGTTTTGCACGTAACCAACTCATCGTTAATCTCAATAATGTAGTCGGAAAAGAGATTATCAACGAAATAGTATTGCGCTAAAGTTCATGTACAGGATTTGTCGCAAAGTGCATCACCAATCGTAAACCAAGACCTGAACGGCACCCTTGCAGTAAATGAAATTTAGAAAGTGATAAGTATTTTATTTACTTTCCTAAATTTCTTACTTATCTTTGATGCGCTACCTTTCCTTTCCATCACAAATGGCTGTTCGGCTATTTTATTTGTTTCATTGCTCATATCAGTAAGTAAAACAACTTATATGTACATAAATACTTACGTATTTTAATGTATTGCATACAAGTTTAAGCCTCGGTAGTTTTGCTCACTGAAATAATTTGATTTCTGATCAAAGAAATAAGA
This sequence comes from Bacteroidales bacterium UBA6207, assembly GCA_002421995.1. GTDB lineage: Bacteria > Bacteroidota > Bacteroidia > Bacteroidales > F082 > JALNZU01. The sequence continues at coordinate 21,040 of DISP01000060.1, forward strand.
AACATAAAATCGAAAAAAAATGTCTTTAAGTTCCAATGAATGCTTCGAAAGAATGCTTCAAAAAAAACGATCTAAAAACATAATTCGATGCAAAAGCAGCAGTCCAAAATAATGAACAGACCTACGCAGCAATTAATACAGGCTTTTCCGGTAGCAGCTTTTTTGCTTGAAAACAAGAACATGAAGCTAGGCTACTATAATGAACACTTTTCTAAACTGGCAGGCATTGAATCCAACCTGTTTACGGATATTGAAATGAGCAACTTTGTTTCAAAAGATTCGTTTGCAGGCCTTCATATACTCACCGAATCGGGATTTTCCGCAAATGAAGCAGAGATTGATATCGAATTTTTGAATCCCGATAACATTAACAAGCAGGCCACATTCGTTGTCAATGAACTTGATTTTGAAGGAGATCAATATTTTTTATTTGTTGAGTCGAAAGAAAACAATAATGTCAAAGAACACGAACGCTTGCTGTCAATCATTGACACACAACAGGATATCATTTTCAGATTCACACCCGACACCCGACTTATTTTTGTAAACGACGCCTATTGCAATTTTTTTCGTGTAACGAGGAAAGAAATGCTGGGTAAAAGTTTTTTGGATCTTGTGCAAAAAAGTGAGCACCATCGCATAAATATCCATATTGAATCGCTTCTTAAGAATAAACTACCTGTAAGCTACGAGTATAAAGAAAGCTTTGCTGCCGGAAATCACATTTGGTGGGAATGGAGCGACTACCCTATCCTCGATGGCGATGGTAATGTGATTGAAATTCAAACCGTTGGAAGAGATATTTCCCGACGAAAAACAATTGAGGGACAGTTAGAGAAAAGCGAAAAAACCAATTCGCACATCCTTAAAACACTGCCTGACCTTGTGTTCAGAATCGCCAAAGATGGCACCTATCTCGAAACATATTCTGATGATGAATCCAGGTTTTATATTCAGCCAGAGGTTTTTCTCGGGAAGAAAATAGAAGAAACCTTACCAACGGAAATTGCACAACTTTCAATGACTGCGATTCAGAAAGCATTGACAAGCAACCAAATTGTGACGTATGAATACGTACTTATAGTAAAAGGACAACAGCAGTATTTTGAAAACAGGATTCTGCCTGTATCGGATGACGAAGTCCTATCGGTGATCAGAGAGGTGACTGCTGCCAAAAAATCGGAAATTGCTATCAGAAACAACGAAAGATACCTGCGCAAATTGCTGACGCTGCTTAACGGTGCTCTGACATTAAAAAACCACACCGAGTTGCTTGCCTACATCGTTCAGCAAACCAAGGAATTGTTTCAAGCCGACAACTGTTTTATTACAAGATGGGACGAGCACAACAGGACTACCATCCCCATGCTGACTGATGAAGCCGGATTTAATCCTGTTATTAACACTTGGAAGGCCGGGGAGCAAACGCTTACTGCATCACTGATGGATGAAGGACAAGCTATTACGGTTGAAAACGTGATGGAAAGTCCTTATATAAGCCAATCAGCAGCATCTGCCTACATAGACAAATCGTTGTTGGGCATCCCACTGATTAGCAACGAATCAAAATACGGAGGCTTGATCATTGGCTACAGTCAGCCACATGAATTCACCATTACCGAGCTCGAACGTGCCAACCTGGCATCAGGAATTTTATCACTCTTGTTAAGCAACAACACTCTTTTCAATGAGTTGCGCGAAAGTGAGAAGCTCATGCGTTCATTCATTGAACAAGCTCCTGTGGGTGTGATGGCTGTTGATGCAAAGGGAAATTATATTCTGTCCAACGCGGCCGCCAATGAGCTTTTTGGTTATTCCGAAGAAGAAATCCTGCAAAAAACAATCATCGATATCGTACATGAAGATTATGTTGATGTGGCCAAGGCACATTTTGAAAAACTCTCAGAAGAAAAACCATCTGCTACACAAGCAATGTTGCGGAGAAAAAACGGCTCAACGTTCTGGGCATCGGTGCATGGAATAAAGATCAACGACAATCTTCTTATCGCCTTTCATATTGATATCACCGAAATTTTAGAGTCGCGGCAGAAACTGGCACATGAAAAAGCCCTTCTTTCGGGTTTGCTGAAATCCATTCCAGATATGGTCTATTACAAAGACCTCGAAGGGAGATACATCGGTTGCAATGAAGAATTGGAGCGTTTGACCGGTCTTCCCGAAGACCAGATCATCGGAAAAAAAGACATCGAAATACTTCCACTTCAAGTAGCAATAATTTGTCAGCAGCAGGACGAAAGCGTGATCCGAAACGAAAAAAGTGAAATTTTTGAAGAGGAATTTACTACGAAGGATGGATTAACAATCCCTCTAGAGACCTTAAAAGCTCCTTTCTACAGCCTTGAGGGAGAGCTTATTGGAATTGTAGCACTAAGCAGAGACGTCTCACTCAGGAAAGCCCAGGAAACAGAAATCAAGAAAAATCACAACCTGCTACGAAACCTCACATTAAACCTGCCGGGTGTTTTGTTTCAGTTTCATTTCAAGCCCAACGGCGATTTTGATTTCCCTTATCTGAGTGAACGTGTCCCGGAATTTTTTAACCATTCTGCTGACGAAATCCGCAAGCGACCACGTCTGCTGTTCAGAGCTATCCATTCTGATGACATCTCAGATGTGAAAAAAAGTATCAGAAAGGCATTTCGACAGGACATCCCCTGGGAAACCGACTTTCGTATTGTGCATCCTGAAAAAGGCGTGAGGTGGATGCGCGGTAGCTCAAGCACACAGGTTTTATCCGATGGCAGAGTAATCTGGCATGGCTATTTGACCGATGTTACCGACAAAAAAGAGATTACCGAACAACTGAAACAAAGCGAAGAAAGGTTACAATCCATCTTTAATCACTTGCATGAAGTGATTTGGTCTGTCGAAATGCCTGAAAACCAATATGGTTTTATCAGCCCATCCTGTGAAAGATTGTTTGGCTATACGCAACAGGAGATTCTGAACAGGCCTCAATTGCAGTTTGAGATGGTGCATCCGGATGATGAAATAATTTTCCAGTCTGGAAATCAAAACCTAGCTGACGTCGAAGGTGGTAGTGTTGAATACCGCATTATCACCAAATCAGGTGAGATAAAATGGGTGCACGAACGAACTCGTGTAATCAAAGATGAAAGTGGCTCGGTTGTTAGAATCGAAGGCATTTTGACTGATATCAGCGACCGAAAACACAGCGAATTGGTTCTCAAACAAAGTGAAGAAAGGTTCGACCTGGCTCTTTCATTCACTGAAGCCGGACTCTGGGATTGGAACATCGAAACTGGTTATGTGTATTATTCAGATACTTGGAAAAAACTTTTGGGTTTCGAACCTGATGAAATACAAAACAACTTCGAAGAATGGCGCAAGCGCTGGCATCCCGATGACGAAGCAATGGTGAACAGGGCTATCAACGAATACCTAAACAAGCTCACCGATAAGTATGAAGTTGAATATAGGATCAAAACCAAATCAGGCGACTGGAAGTGGGTTGTTACGAAAGGAAAAATCATCTTCGATGCACAGGACAAACCTATTCGGTGGATTGGAACCAACAGCGATATAAGTCTCCGCAAGGAGCTGGAGCAAGACCTCCGCTTTACAACTGCCATGCAGGAAATTCTGATGAATATGGCAGGCAACATGATCAACCTCCCTGTCGAAAAACTCGATGAAGCTATACAGGATTCCCTTGCATTGGTTGGCGAGTTTGCCGAAACTGACAGAGCCTACCTGTTTTCCTATGATTTTGTGAACATGACGGCTTCTAACACCCATGAATGGTGCAACAAAGGCATTGAACCTCAGATAGAATACCTGCAAAATGGTTCGATTGAGGACATTCCCGACTGGATTGCGGCGCATAAAAAAAACGAGGTTATGGTGGTTGATGATGTTTCATTACTTGAGCCGGGCTCGGGATTACGTAATATTTTAGAACCTCAGGATATCAAATCACTGATCGCTGTACCATTGCGATCAGGCGATCAACTTATTGGTTTTCTTGGCTTTGACTCTGTAAGATCGCTCAAGAAATGGAAAGCAACAGAAATCATCCTGCTGCGTTTTATGGCTGAAATATTTGTAAATGCCAAGGAAAGAATCCACAACGAAAAAGCACTTATTGAGAGTGAAGGCAATCTGAAACTCGCTACCGAGGCCTCGGGCACAGGCATTTGGACAGCTGACTTTAAAACCGATCAGGTAAAATTCAACACAATCTTTGCGAAACTGGCACACTTACCGGCCGACCAAACATCTGCTCAGATTGATCAGATATTCACACACATACACCCCGGCGACTTTGACTGGTTCTTCGATGAGGTGCAAAAGGTGAGTCAGGGAAAGGAAGATAACTTTCAGATTGAAATGAGAATAAACAACCCTGATGCATCTTTCTGGTGGGGACAGGTGAGTGGCAGTGTGGTTGAATACGACAGCGAAGGTTTTCCGGTTAAGGTGTCGGGCACTCTGAACGATATTACCGAAAGAAAGCTTATCGAAATAGCCCTGACAGAAAGTGAAGAACGATTTAAAAGCATATACAATAACAGTGCTATCGGGCTTTACAGAACGAGTCTCAAAGGCGAAATCCTGATGGCAAATCCTGCTATCGCAAAACTGCTTGGTTTTCAAAATAAAGCTGACTTCGCAAATCTTAACGTCATTACCGATGGCTTTTTGCAGGAAGAAACACGTCAGAATTTTTTATCAGACCTATTGGATCAAGGCGAAGTGACTGGAAGAGAGTCTGTTTGGAAAACGAAAACAGGTAAGAAAATCATCGTTAAGGAAAATGCAAGATTGGTAAGAGACGTTGACGGCAAAGCTATCTATATTGATGGCTCTGTGCTGGACATCTCCGACCTTAAAAATGCTGAAGAAAGCCTCAAAGTCAGCGAAGAGAAATTCAGACAACTGGCAGAAAATATTGACGATATCATTTGGCTCAGAGATGCAGAAACTTTCGAAACCATTTATGTAAATCCTGCTTTTGACCGTTTCACAAGCCTTTCGGGGAATGAATTTGGCAAAGATCCTTCAACTATCCGAAAACTAATTCATCCGGAAGATAAGGAAGGGATAATCACAAAATTCGGACAACAAAACCTTGCTTTAGAGGATTACGACGGAGAGTTTAGACTCATTATTGATGGCAACACAAAGTGGGTCAGAACGCGCACCAAAGTCATCAGGGACGATGCCGGAAAAGCGTTGCGCATTGTCGGGATCGGGTCGGATGTGACGCGATTGAAGCAGGCTGAGGCATCGCTGCGCGAAACTCTCGAAACAGAAAAACAACTGGGTATGCTCAAATCGCGTTTTGTTTCCATGGCTTCACATGAGTTTCGCACCCCTTTGGCAACCATTCAGGCAACCACAGAAACCCTCCAAGCCTATCATGCACAATTGTCGGAAGATCAGTTAAAAAAACGTCTCGAGAAAATTTTATCCCAAATAGATCACCTCAAAAGTGTTATGGACGATGTGCTCAACCTGTCGAAAATACAGGAAGGTAAACTGGGTATGAATCCACAAAAAGGTGAATTAGTGTCATTTATAATCGAAATAATCGAAGAGTTTCAAGCTTTCCCAAGCATGAAACATACGATTCGTTTTGAGACGAATAAAAACGAATTATGGCATTGCTTCGACCCAAAGCTTATGCGACAAGTTTTCAACAACCTCATTTCGAACGCAATAAAATATTCACCACCTGAAAACGATATATTAATCAATCTTCTTTCGGAAAACGAAAGTATTTCAGTTGAATTTCTCGACGGCGGCATCGGAATACCTGATACAGAAATCAAACATCTTTTCGATCCGTTTTTCAGAGCCAAAAACGCTACAAATATTCAGGGAACAGGTCTTGGTTTGACGATTACAAAACAGGCCATCGAGTTACATAGCGGCACAATAGCTGTTGAATCAAGGCAAAACCTAGGGACAAAAATTATATGTCGCTTTCCAAAAACTATAAACTGCACAGAAGACTCAAAATAATCCACTATGAAAAAAATACTTGTTATAGAAGACGAAGCCGCTCTTAGGGAAGAGATCGTAACCTGGCTTTTAATGGAAGGATTCCAAGTAATAGAAGCTGAGAATGGACGAAAAGGCCTTGAACTGGCTTTGGAAGCCAATCCTGATATCATTCTCAGCGATATTATGATGCCAGAAATGACTGGCAATGAAGTACTTAATTTTCTGATGCAGAAAACTGGTTTCGATATACCTTTCCTTTTCATGTCGGCACTCGCCGAACGCGAAAACATTCGTGAAGGAATGAAACTTGGTGCTGATGACTACATTACAAAACCCTTTAACAGGACAGAATTACTCAGTTCGCTCCAAACACGCTTAAAAAAACACGAAAAAAACCTTGAGATCAAAAACCTCGCACTAAATGAATTGCGCAATCAGATCATGATGCACCTGCCGCACGAATTGCGCACTCCTCTTAACAGTATCATTGGCTTTGGAAGCATGCTTTCGGCTATGCCGGAGCACTTTAGCCCTGTTGAAATTGCCGAATTTGGAACCCATATCGAAAAAGGCGGTCAAAGATTACATCGCCTCATCGAAAACTACCTCATCTATGTACAGTTGGCACTCAATAAGATGAACCTAAGCCAAACAATGCATGGAGAATATGTCGAAATGATGGCTAATGAGGTGATTTACAACCTTGTAAAGTCACACAAATACAAGAATCCACTGAAGCTCGAGATGCAGGCTACTTCATATCAGTTGATCCTGACAGAGGAGATATTCAGAAAAATAGTGTATAAACTCTCTGATAACGCATTCAAATTTTCTGATCCCGGCTCTGAAATTCAAATTTCCGGTAAAGTTGCGAACGACACATATTTAATTACTTTTGTTAATCACGGTAGGGGTATGACTAAAGATCAAATTGAGAAAATTGGTGCATATATGCAGTTCGACCGTAATTACTATGAACAGCAGGGCACAGGATTTGGGTTGGTTATTGCACAAAAGATGGTTGAATCGTGCGGCGGAACCTTCGCTATTGAATGTGTACCAAACTCCACGATCACTGTAAAATGCACCTTCAGGCTCGATAAAAACAATTAATCTCTGTTGCAGGCATGAAACAAAAAATTCTGATTGTCGAAAACGAAGGGCTGCTGCGCAGATACATGATCAGTTGTGTTGTCCCAACCGGAAATTTCGATGTGCTGGAAGCTAATAACCTGCTTACTGCCATTGAGATAACAAACCAGCATCAGCCACTTGTTATCCTTTTCGACCTTATGCTTCAGGACACCGACCCTCTTGCTTTTATCAAACAGATCAGATCAATTGCCTCGGGCTATTACCCTTATGTAATCCTTACATCCATTATCAAAGACGACAAACTTACCAAACTGGCGTATGCGTATGGAGCCGATTATTACCTCGAGAAAAACTTTAAGTGTTTTGAACTGTCTGGCATCCTTCAAAATATTCTCCGGCAATACAACAACGCCAGGTTACTCACCGAAAATGAGTTAAGATACAGATCGCTGTTCAACCTTGCCGCCGAGCCCATGCTGCTCATTCAGCTCGATAACTTCATTATCACCGAGGCAAATGCTGCAGCAAGGTCTGTCTTTGGTTTTACTAATACTGATAAAATCAATGCATTACTTCAAAGCGTCTCTGCAAAACCTGACGAACTGCAATCCTATCTCAACCAGAGAACGCAAATGGTCCTGGGCATTCGTTTCCAACATGCTAATGGAAAATCATTCATAGCAAAAGCCGGTTTCGATTATTTTCAACTTAAAGGCATTGACCATGCTTTGATGTCGGTGCAGGATATCAGTGAGATACTCAAATCAGTTGAGGAGCGTGACGCCCTGAGCAAATTGGCAAAACAAAACGACAAAGAGTCGTTCAAAGAGCTCATTGCATATCTTGCAGGCGAAGAAAACGAACGCCGACGCATTGCCGCAGAAATCCACGATCATGTTGGCCAGCTGATGGTGTCAGTGAAGCTAAGTGTTGAAAATGTTATGCTTAAGCTTAAAAATCATGTTGCCGCTGCGGATATGGAAAAAGCAAGACAGCAGCTGCTCGAAGCGATTTGGGCCGTAAGAAGTATAGCGCATAATACTGAGAAAGGAAACAATTCGGAAGGAAGCCTCAAAAACAGTCTTGAAAAATTAATGCTGTCAGTCACCGGTTCTGAACATTTGTCAATCGAGTATAAATGGCAGGGCTCTGATCTGGATACCAACCAAGTTGTCATCTCAAATATCTACAGGATTTGTGAGGAGTCTGTCAACAACATTATTAAGCATGCCTCCGTCGGAACAGCAAGTATTTCTGTGGAAAACTCAACTGATGAATTCAAACTCGAAATTATCAGTAAAAAAGGCAACAACGTGATCAATACCAATGGTATAGGCATGAGAATCATGCAACAAAGAGCCACTCTTATTGGTGGTGAAATGAAAATTTACGCAACCGAAAATATATTCAAAGTTCAATTCCATCTTAACAAATATCTCAATAACTATGAAAGTCTTAATCGCTGAAGATCATGCACTTGTACGTGAAGGTTTAAAAAATTTATTGATTGGCTCCGGCCTTGTAACCGAGGTTGTTGAAGCCACTAACGGGCTCGAAGCTTTGTTGAAATCGCGCGAAGCAAACCCCGACCTCGTCTTACTCGACTACGAAATGCCTGTTTACAACGGTATTTTTGCTGCTAAAGAGATTCTGGCCGAAAAACCAAATCTCCCAATCCTGATGGTCTCCATGTACTTCACTAAGGAACATGTGATGGATGCTGTGCGCGTAAAAGTAAAGGGTTTTGTCTCAAAAGGTGCACGCTCCGACGAAATGATCGAAGCAATAAGGGCACTCTCCGAAGGAAAAACATGGTTCAAAGGCACTATTGCTGAGTTCATTGCCGAAGAAGCCCTCAGCTCAAACAACAAAAAGAAACTTGTTGGCAATCTGCTTACTGACCGTGAACAAGAACTTATTGCCTATTTTGCGAACGGCATGAAAAGTGCTGAAATTGCTGAGCATTTTCACCTTAGCAAACGTACCGTTGAAGTTCACAAATCAAACATTTTCAAAAAGCTAAGGGTTCGTAATAATTCCGAACTGGTTCGTTATGCCGTTCGCAACAACCTTGTGAAGCTTTAATAAAGGCTTTCACCCACTGAACTTTCATCATCCGATGCCTGAACGACATGCATAAGCTTGCATTTCATTCAGGCATCCCGTTTTTGAGCCGAAATACGAAACGAAAGTTTTTGCTAACTTTGGCAAAAAAAATATGTGTCTTAGTGTTCCTGCTCAGATTGTTTCTTTCGATGGCGACATGGCTCAATGTGCCGTGGGAGGCGTTATCACCCATGCAAGCATCCAAATGATTGCACATGAAGATCTTAAAATTGGTGATTTTGTACTGCTACACACCGGATTTGCGCTGCAGAAAATAAGCGAAGAAGAAGCTGTTGCCACACTCGCGCTTTTTGAAGAATTCGAAACCTTCAACCAGAGCCTTGATGAAGAAGAAAAGAAAACCGGACAACGTATCGTTTGACATTGATTATGCAATACATTGACGAATACCGCGACAAGGAAAAAATCATTTCCCTTTCCAACCGCATCAAATTTGAGTCACGCAGCCCACTGAGAATCATGGAAGTTTGTGGCGGACATACCATGGCCATCCAACGTTTTGGCATTCCTTCCCTTTTGCCCGAACACATAGAACTGGTTTCCGGTCCCGGCTGTCCGGTCTGCGTCACCGACCGCGGATATATTGATAAAGCCATCGCTTATGCCAGACAATCTGATGTAATTATAACCACCTTCGGCGATTTAATTCGTGTTCCTGGTTCATCATCAACTCTTGATCGTGAAAAAGCCATGGGTGCAGATGTCAGAATTGTTTATTCCATTCTCGACGCGCTGACTATTGCAAAAAAAAACAGGAAAAAGAAAATCATTTTTCTCGGCATCGGATTCGAGACCACTTCGCCGGGTACTGCTGCCGGCATCATCAAGGCGCAAATGGCCGGCCTGTTCAACTTTTATGTCCTGAGTGCCCATAAAATTATGCCGCCTCCTATGGCTGCTCTTATCGAACAAGGCGTGAAAATTGACGGCTATCTCGGTCCCGGACACGTTAGCACCATCACCGGCTCGGCAATGTATCAGTTCATTCCCGAAAGGTTCAATCTCGGTGTGGTCATCAGTGGATTTGAGCCGCTTGATATCTTACAGTCCATCTATATGCTTGTATTACAGCACGAAAACAAGCAACCTAAAGTTGAAATACAATACAACAGGGTTGTCAGACCCGAAGGAAATATCAAAGCACTTGAACTGCTCGACGAAGTTTTTGAACTGCGCGACGACTGGTGGAGAGGATTGGGAATTCTTCCGGCAAGCGGGATGGCCATTCGTCCGAAATATGAGAGCTTTGATGCCGAAAAACAAATTCCGGTGCAGGTAGAGCCAACACGTGAAGACAAAGGATGTATTTGCGGAAAAATCCTGAAAGGCATTGCAAACCCATCTGATTGTAAGCTCTTTGGCAAAGCCTGTACGCCAGCAGACCCTGCCGGAGCATGCATGGTTTCTAACGAAGGTGCTTGTGCTGCTCATTATCGTTTTAAAAAATCGTAACATGAAACCAAACGCCAGAATACTCCTTGGCCACGGTAGTGGAGGCCGTCTTTCTCATGAACTTGTTACCGGGGTTTTTATAAAAAAATTTGAAAATACCGTCCTCGCAGGGCTAACAGATGCCGCGGTCTTCCCTCTAAATGCCAACAAACTGGCATTTACGACCGATTCATTTGTCGTAAACCCGCTGTTTTTTCCCGGTGCTGATATCGGCAAGCTGGCAGTTGCCGGAACGGTGAACGACCTTGCTGTTTCAGGCGCCAAACCCCTCTACCTCAGCGCTTCATTTATCCTCGAAGAAGGGCTCGAACTCGATATTCTGGAGAAAGTGACAGATAGCATGGCTCGCGAAGCCCGTCAGGCAGGCGTTATGATCGTGACCGGCGACACAAAAGTGGTTGAAAAAGGGAAATGTGACAAACTGTTCATCAACACTGCCGGTATCGGCATCTTTGATGAGACACACCGTCCTCTCCCCTCTCCCGAAAATATCAGCAGTGGTGATAAAATATTGATAAACGGAACAATAGGTGATCATGGAATGGCGGTGATGGCAGCACGAAACGAATTAAATCTGCAATCGGCAATCAGCTCCGACTGCGCCTCACTCAACAGCCTGATCGAGTCGCTCTCTGCTCAAAACATAAGCATTAAATTTATGCGCGATGCTACCCGTGGAGGTTTGGGCACCGTACTTTGCGAACTCTGCGAAAATCGTCCGTTTGGCGTTTTGATCAATGAGGAGACCCTGCCTGTGAAAGAGCAGGTGCGGGGAGTGTGTGAGTTACTGGGATTCGACCCTCTGTATGTGGCTAACGAAGGTAAGGTTGTAATGGTAGTTGGAGAAAATGACGCAGCTAAAGCATTGGAAATCATGCTTCAACACGAATTGGGAGCAGAGGCAGCAATCATTGGCGAGATAGTAGGAGACCATCCGGGTAAAACATGGCTCAAAACTGCTTACGGCAGCACGCGAATGGTTGATATGCTGGCCGGTGAGCAACTTCCAAGAATCTGTTGACAATCAGAAACCATATTCAAAGTAAAACTTTGAAAGCTCCGCACCAATCTCCTTGAAAATGATATGATGGTTGTTACAGCCTTTGCGCGAACAAATGCGGACAATCCCTCCTGCTTTTATTACAAAAGAGATCAGCGGAGCACCGCACTCATCGCAGCTTTCCTTGATTGAGAGCTCCTTGTTGCAATGCGGACAAAACATATCAACAATTTCTCCATCATTGATTTCAATGTCAAGTTTTTTTGTGCAATCACCATACACACAGCTCAGCCATAAAACACCGCGATCGTGCTCAGTCTCGATATTAAGCTTTACACTTGGTCTCTCGTGCAGATGAATCCCCTCGTCCATCAATGACTTGCCGCAAAGGGGGCACTTGATGCTGATTGAAACTTCTTTTTCCATTGTTATTCATTTTTTGGGGTTAATAAATTCACCCAATAAATATACAACATTATTAACTGAAAATCAAGAGAAAAAGACAAATAACTAAAGTAAAAAAATAATCACTCGGGAATTAATATGAACCAAATAAATCCACTGTGCTCAATAAATCATCTGAAGTATCAGTACTTTTTACGATATTTTTTTATGGAAGAACCCTATCAAAGTAAGGCATGAACATCGTAGTAAAATCTCAATTTCCAGAAGCTTTTTTCATCACGAATCAAATTTATGAGCGAAATAAAAAGCTTGTTCACACGTCAAAATCTGAAATGCAAACAAGCTTCAATGTCTTTCCGGATGGCTCAGCGCGCCGGAATATTTTTCAAAATATCGAGTGTGAGCTCCCAAAACTTTTGTACGGATGCTATCTCAATACGTTCGTCAGGAGAGTGTGCTCCTTTTATAGTCGGGCCATAAGAAATCATGTCCATTCCCGGATATTTATCACCAATGAGGCCACATTCCAGCCCTGCATGTATTGCTTTCACCTGCGGGGTCTCCCCAAAAAGTTTTTTATAGGAATCAACTGTAATTTCCCTGATGACTGAATGAGGATTTGGAGCCCATCCCGGGTACCCGTTACTTTGGGTCACCGCAGCACCGGTGAGCTCAAAACATGCTTTTACCATATTGGCCACATCCTCTTTGGCTGACTCTATCGAACTGCGCTGACTGGTGGTAATCAGGAAACTACCGTCATTCGTCCGCACCGAGGCCAGATTGGTCGAGGTTTCAACAAAACCGGGAATACTCTGTGAGTAGGCAATTACGCCATGCGGACATGCATATAAACTCCTAATAAGTTTTTTCTGGTCTTCGGAGCCAACAATAACCGAAGGCACTTCATCCAGTTTTGTGATTTTATAATCAAAGCCCGGTTCAGTAATTTCATACTCAATTCTGATTTTGTCGAGCAATCCATGAATTGAAGCAATAAACTGTGGAGCATTGTTCGCGGGCACCAAAACCACAGCATTGGCTTCCCTTGCAATAGCATTGCGGAGATTTCCTCCTTCGAGCGATGACAACCGCATCTCAAAATGCTCAGTTCCTTCGAACAGCACCCTGTTGATGATTTTGTTGGCATTGCCCAAACCTTTGTGGATATCGTCGCCGGAATGTCCGCCTTTGAGCCCTGAAACCATTATTTCGAATGCAATAGTATTGGTAAGGACAGGCTCTGTTGCAAAAGGCAGTTCAATCACAGTATCTTTACCTCCTGCACAGCCGATGAAAAGTTCTCCTTCGTCTTCTGAATCAAGATTAAGCAGAATTTTGCCTTCCAACGCCTCCGTACTTAGTCCAAATGCACCGGTGAGTCCTGTTTCTTCGTCAACAGTAAAAAGACATTCGATGGGACCATGCGCAATATCACTGGCAGCCAGAATTGCCAGCTGGGCCGCAACACCTATACCATCATCAGCTCCAAGTGTTGTTCCGTTTGCCTTTACCCAACCGTCAACGATCCTTGTTTGGATCGGATCAGCAAAAAAATCATGGTCCTTATCACTGTTTTTCTCACAAACCATATCAATATGACTTTGTAAAACAGTGGTTTTCAGATGCTCCATTCCGGGAGTAGCATTCTTATAAATAAAAACATTTCCCACTTCATCTTGCTGGCAGCGAAGTTGTTGTTTGGCTGCAAAGTCAAGCAGATAGGCAATTATTTTCTCCTCATGTTTCGAGGGGCGTGGAATCAATGTTATCTGTCTGAAGTAGTTCCAGACAGCCTTTGGTTCCAGTGCATTCAGGTTTGTATTCATCGTTAAATTTTTTTCAAAAATAAACAATGAATCGTTTAAACAGGGCGAAGTGAAGATAAAAGGGAATAATTTATTGTACTGACGGCTGTAGTACGAAACAGAAAACTACACAAAACGCGCTAAAATCCGCATAAGTTCCTGACGGCGAAAGGGTTTGGCAATAAATTCGTCACATCCTGCCGAAAGGCACATCTCTCTGTCTGATTGCATTGCAAACGCTGTCTGAGCGATTATCGGAATACGGGGATTTGTTTTCCGAATTTCGCGTGTAGCAGCAAGTCCGTTTAATTTTGGCAATCTGATATCCATGATTATCAAATCAATATGCCGATGGCTTTTCACCGTATCAACAGCATCCAAACCATTATCAACATGGATGATTTCGGCACCCGATTTACCCAAATAGGCCTGAACCAATTGATAATTTGAAACCACATCCTCAACCACAAGCAGTGTTTTTCCCTTTAAATCAGGTGCTGCTTCGGACTGTTGTTCGTTGTGATCAAAATGCAAAAAGGCCGCTTCTTTTTCGATTACATTAGGCATAAATACGTATGGTAGCTGGGCAAAATTAGTTAATTTTATTTACTCTTAACCAAACGTTAATTTTTTTTCAAAGCTTCGATAACTAATTTTGGGTTTGCGTTGTTAAACACTGCATTTCCGGCCACCAAAACATCAGCTCCTGCATCAAACAGCCGTGCAGAATTGTGAACACCGACGCCGCCATCAACTTCAATTAACACCTCAAGACCCTGCTGCGCAATCATTTCGCGGAGCTGTTCAATCTTCCGGTAGGTATTGGAAATAAAAGTTTGTCCGCCAAAACCGGGATTCACTGACATCAACAAAACAAAATCAGAGAATTCGAGCACAGCTTCCAAAAGCTGCACAGGGCTGTGGGGGTTCAACACAACACCGGCTTTCATTCCCTGACTGCGTATCTCCTGAAGCACCCGGTGCAAGTGGTTGCAAGCTTCAAAATGCACCGAGAGCATATCGGCACCAGCTTCTTTGAACGCTGTGATATATCTTTCAGGTTGAACGATCATCAGATGAACGTCCAATGGTTTTTGCGCAATTGATTTAACAGCCTTAACCACCGGAAGTCCGAACGAAATGTTTGGTACAAAAACGCCATCCATCACATCGCAATGTATCCAGTCGGCCTGGCTCTCATTTATTAATTCCACATCTTTTCCGAGATTTAGAAAATCTGCTGAAAGCAATGAAGGCGCTATGAGTCGGGGCATAATTTCTGATTGAGGATTTGGCTGCAAAATTAAAATAAAAACCGTAACAGTTTGTCCGGCTTCCCGGGTAAACTGTAAAACAAAAAAAGCTGCCGGTGGCAGCTTTCTGGCCTGGTTTAACCCAGGTAACTTTTAAGTATTTTACTTCGGCTCGTATGTTTTAGCCTTCGAATCGCTTTTTCTTTTATTTGCCTGACCCTTTCGCGGGTAAGATCAAATTTTTCACCGATTTCTTCGAGGGTCATCGGGTGACTGCCATTCAGACCGAAGTATAATTTTATCACATCAGCTTCGCGGGGTGTGAGTGTCGAAATAGCCCTGTCAATCTCCTTGCGCAACGATTCATACAATAGCTCAGTTTCAGGTGTAATTGCTTCCTCACTGCGCAAAACATCATACATGGTGTTGTCTTCGTCCTGAATCAGAGGCGTATCCATTGAAACATGTCGACCGGCATTTTTCATTGACTCTTTCACCTCATTCTCAGTCACTTCAAGGATATCAGCGATCTCTTCGGCATTGGGCTCGCGCTCAAATTCCTGCTCTAACTTTGCGTAGGCTTTGTTGATCTTATTGATTGAACCAATTTTATTCAGCGGTAAACGAACGATGCGTGACTGCTCGGCCAGTGCCTGAAGAATTGATTGACGAATCCACCAAACAGCGTAGGAGATAAATTTAAAGCCACGGGTTTCATCAAAGCGTTGGGCAGCTTTAATGAGGCCAAGATTCCCTTCATTGATAAGGTCAGGAAGACTAAGTCCTTGATTTTGATACTGTTTAGATACAGAAACAACAAAACGAAGGTTAGCTTTTGTAAGCTTCTCCAAAGCAGCCCTGTCACCTTGCTTGATGCGTTGTGCCAGTTCAACTTCTTCTTCGGCCGTAATGAGCTCAACCTTACCAATTTCCTGTAGATATTTGTCGAGAGATGCGGTTTCCCTGTTGGTAACCTGTTTCGTAATTTTAAGTTGCCTCATGAATAGTTAAGTGCTTTATTTGGCTTGATTTTACGGCAAAATTGCTGATTAGTTACGGTCTCTGTTATGGTAAGGCCTGTTATCCGATCGTCCACCATCACGGCGTTGGTCGTTACGACGGTCACCCCGGGGCTCATGTCTTCTCTCTGCTGGTTTTTCCTCAGGCATTCCTTCCGGTTTTGGCAGCAACACTTTGCGCGAGAGCCTGAGTTTGCCGGTCTTTGCGTCAACCTCGATCAGTTTCACCTTAACTTTATCACCAACGTTTAAAATACCTTCCATCGTTTCGAGGCGTCTCCATTCAATCTCTGAAATGTGCAGGAGGCCGTCTTTACCGGGCAATATTTCAACGAAAGCACCAAAAGGCTGCAAACTTTTTACAGTGCCAAGGTATTCCTCGCCAACTTCAGGCACAGCAACAATGGCACGAATACGTGCTTTTGCCATCTCGATTGAGTTTTTATCAGCCGAAACGATATCAATGATACCAAACTCACCTTTTTCTTCGATCACAATGGTTGTGCCTGTCTCACGCTGCATTTCCTGGATGATCTTTCCACCGGGGCCAATCACAGCTCCGATAAACTCCTTGGGTATGGTTAGTTTTTCAATACGAGGAACAAATTCTTTATAATCTTCACGTGGTTCGGTAATTGCTTTTGCCATTTCTCCCAGGATATGCATCCTTCCCTGACGTGCCTGTTCGAGAGCGATTTCCAAAACTTCGTAGGTCAGACCATCCACTTTTATATCCATCTGACAGGCAGTGATACCATCTTTGGTTCCGGTAACTTTGAAATCCATGTCACCGAGGTGGTCTTCATCACCAAGAATATCTGATAATACAGCGAATTTATGACCCTTGTCAGCAGATATCAAACCCATCGCTATGCCGGCAACCGGACGTGAGATTTTCACACCGGCATCCAATAAAGCGAGTGTACCTCCACATACAGATGCCATTGATGATGAACCATTTGACTCAAGGATATCAGACACGACACGAATCGTGTAAGGGTTTGCTTCTCCGGTTGGAATCATTGGTTTCAGCGCACGTTCAGCAAGGTTTCCGTGACCAATTTCGCGCCTGCCAACACCGCGGTTAGGTTTTGCCTCACCGGTTGAAAAACTGGGAAAATTATAATGCAGGAAAAAGTTTGATGTACCGGTAACAACAGCACCATCAATGGTTTGCTCATCCATTTTACTGCCTAAGGTGACGGTCACTAAGGATTGTGTCTCGCCTCTGGTGAAAACAGCAGATCCATGAGCCGAAGGCAAATAATCAACCTCACACCATATTGGCCTGATTTCGTTTAGTTTTCGTCCGTCTAAGCGCACCCTGTCATTTAAGATGGCATCGCGTACAGCCTTTTTCTCGGTGTCGTGGAAATATTTCTTAACCAAAAGCTTTTTCTCTTCGCGTTCTTCTTCGGGTAGTGTTTCGATAAATTGATCACGGACTGCTTCGAAGGCAGCTGCTCTTTCATGCTTGTTTGGATTGCCTTTTAATGCAATTTCGTAACAAGGCTGATAAGCAAATGCAGCAACAGCAGCTTCAAGTGCTTCGTCATTTTTCTCGTGGCAATAAACCCTCTTAGGATTTGCTTTTTCTATTTGTGCTGCAAGATCCAGCTGGGCTTTACACTGCACACGGATGGCGTCATGGGCAATTTTGAGGGCTTCGAGCATTGTAGCCTCGGAAACCTCTTTTGATTCGCCTTCAACCATCATAATGTTTTCAACAGTTGCTGCAACCATCAGATCGAGGTCAGCCTCGGGCAACGCATCAAAATTTGGGTTTATTACAAACTCACCGTTGATGCGTGCAACACGAACCTCAGAGATAGGTCCGTTGAATGGAATGTCAGAAACGGCTAAGGCAGCTGATGCTGCAAGGGCAGCAAAAGCATCGGGCGGAACAGTGGCATCACCCGAAATAAGATTTATAAGCACCTGTGTTTCAGCATGGTAATCATCTGGAAACAACGGACGCAAAGCCCTGTCAATCAATCGGCTGATCAACACTTCATAATCAGACGGCCTACCTTCACGTTTGAAGAATCCACCGGGAAATTTACCTGTTGATGCATATTTTTCTTTGTAGTCAACGGAAAGTGGCATGAAGTCCACGTCTTCTTTGGCTTCTTTAGCAGAAACCACAGTAGCCAGCAACATTGTTTTACCAACTGTTACTACTACCGCACCATCGGCTTGTTTTGCAAGCTTACCTGTTTCAATCGTTACTAACCTTCCGTCGGGCAGCTCGAATGATTGTTTAAATCCTGTTGGAATCATAAATTATTTCTTTGAATATGAATGCGACCTTAGAAAATGCAAAAAAAGGCAATCGGTTGCAATTGCCTTTCATTGACTCCTGAGGGGTCTAGTCTTATTTACGGATACCCAGCTTCTTGATGATGTCGCGGTATCTCTCGATGTCTTTTGATTTAAGATAATCAAGCAATTTTCTCCTCTTACCTACCAAACGAACCAATGAACGCATGGTAACCATGTCTTTTTTGTTCGACTTGAGATGTTCAGTAAGGTGTTTGATCCTGAATGTAAACAGGGCAACCTGACCTTCAGCTGAACCGGTATTAGCTACTGATTGGCTGTATTCTGCGAAAATTTCCGACTTCTTCTCTTTGTCTAAATACATATTTCTTCCGTTTCAAATTTTGAGCCTGCAAAAATAGATAATTTCATTAATCTGTGCAAGGTTTATTCATCTTTTTTTATTTCATGTGATTCTTCCGGTTTTTCTTCTGTTACAGGCTTTACTAACTCAGCAAAATCCACAGGATTAACCTTTGATTTTTTGGTGTTTGTTCTCAGTCCGAAAAGTATTGGAATAATATTCACCCAACCGGAGAATCTGAAGGCGAAAGCATAAAACTTACTGACTGCCGGCACCTTGTCAATCAGCGGAATAAATATTGAAGTGAAAACGATTGTGAACAAAACCATTGAAAATGTAACATTCATAATGAATTCACCCCCGGCAATTCCGCGCTGCAAAGGCATAGTTGCCAAAACAGCAGCCGCCAGTCCCTTGGGAAATATTGCAGCCATGTAATACATATCTTTTGGCTGGTTTTCGCTTGCAGATATACTCAGTTTCACCACCGGAATTCTCAAAAAGAATAATACAACCGAAAGTATTAAACCTATCAGTATTGGCTGCAGATCGTCCAGATGTATAGATATCCCTATATACACAAAGAAAAATGTTTTCAACAGAAATACAACTTCGCTGAATAAGACTCGCTCGGTTTCGTTTAATGTGGAAGCACCACTCCCGATATAGCGCTGAACGACCGGCGATGCCAACACATCCATATTGGCCAGGCCTATACCAAAAGCAAGTGCGGCAATGGCTCCGCTATAGCCCAGCAATTCGCTGATCCCAAAGATGATAAAAACAAAAGCGGGTGTAGTAAAGATCGAGTTCTGAACCGTACGAACTTTATTTAAAATCATGGACCAAAACACTGATCCAAAAAGTCCGATCAAGGTAGCTAATATGAAGGATGCCAATACATTACCAACCATCAATCCAATCTTAAGGTGACCAACTTCTATTGCATCCATCAGGGCAAGCGCGAAAACAATACACAAAACATCGCTGAAAGCAGACTCGAGAATCAGTATAGTTCCACTGTTTTTCCCCATGTTAAGCTGCTTGACTAAAGGAATAACAACAGCCGAAGATGTGCCCCCGACAATCGCACCTAAAGTGAAAGCAACCATTGGTTCGAGTTTGTAAAAATACCAGCCAATCAATCCTATGACGACCATTGTTGCAAAAAAACTAACATTGGTAAGCAAAGAGGTGCCCCTGATAGAGTTGCGCAGCTGATCAAGCCGTAGACTCGTTCCGCCTTCGAACAAAATGGTAACAAGCGTTATCGTCGTAAAAACAGGCCCGACCATCCCAAACGATCCTACATGCACAATTTTAAAGACAGGACCCACAAACAAACCTATAATTATCAACATCAATACATCAGGAATGCGCTTGCGGCTAAAAATTCCTGCAAATAAATGAGCCAGAAATACCAGAAAGCCAACAGCTACCAATGTTAATGCTATGTTCATAAACGCTAAATTTTTGGATTGGCAGCTACAAATCTAAGCTATCTTTTCAACATATACAATTTCCTTATAAGCTATATGTGACCATTTTTTGATTAAAACTGAGCTGAAATGAAAATTTATGACTCCAGGATGAACATTTTTATTCTTCATTTTGTTTAATGTTTCAATTTAATCATTAAACAATAATTTAGGTGCATAAAAAAGTTGTAATCATAGGCGCAGGTTTTTCCGGTTTGGCATCTGCCTGTGTATTAGCGAAAAACGGTTTCGAAGTCGAGGTTATCGAGCGGCATGAAATGGCGGGCGGTCGTGCAAGAATGTACACACAGGATGGTTTTACTTTTGACATGGGACCGAGCTGGTATTGGATGCCCGATGTTTTTGAGCAGTTTTTTAATTATTTTGGAAAAAAGACTTCTGATTTCTATGAACTGGAAAGACTGAGCCCCTCCTACAGTATTTATTTCGGGCCTGATGATAAGATAGATCTGCCGGCTGATATCACTGAATTGTATGCACTGTTTGAATCAATCGAAGCCGGAAGCGGACTCAGGCTTAAACGGTTTTTGGATGAGGCGGCATTCAAATACGAAATTGGAATAAAAAAGTTAGTTTTTAAACCTTCGAAAAGCCTTTTGGAGTTTGCAGAATGGGACATTATTGCCGGATCGTTGAAAATGCATATCCTGCAGTCGTTTCACAGCTATATAAGGAAATACTTCAGCCATCCGAAGCTCTTAAAAATACTGGAGTTTCCGATTCTGTTTCTGGGAGCGACAGCCCAAAAAACACCTGCCCTGTATTCGCTCATGAATTATGGCGATATGGTGCTGGGCACCTGGTATCCGGTGGGTGGAATGTACAAGGTGGTTGAAGGCTTCAAACAGTTGGCCGACAGCCTTGGGGTTAGTTTCAGCTTTTCGGAAGAAGTGAAGTCGTTCACTTTCAGCAACAAATCTATTAAAGAAGTGATCACCAGCAAACGAAAGATTCAGGCAGACTATGTGATTGCCAGTGCCGACTATCACCATGTGGAACAAAAAATACTTCCAAAAGCATACAGAACTTATAGTGAAGATTACTGGAAAAGCAGAACGATGTCGCCCTCTTCGCTGATTTATTACCTTGGAATCAATAAAAAAATCGAAGGGCTGCTCCACCATACACTCATTTTTAATGACGACTTCGAAAAACATGCCGAACAGATTTATGAAACGCCATCCTGGCCCGACAATCCGTCGGTTTACCTCAGCTGCACCTCAAAAACCGATAACGCCACAGCACCCGAAGGAATGGAAAATCTTTTCGTTCTTATTCCGGTAGCGCCAGGTTTATCCGACACTGATGAGGTTAGACAGCATTATTTCGATTTTGCGATCAAGCGAATTGAAGAAACAATTGGCGTAAAATTTAAAGACGACATTGTTTACAAACGGTTTTACTCAAACAGAGATTTTGCACACGATTATTATGCCTACAAGGGAAATGCCTACGGACTTGCAAACACGCTCAGGCAAACTGCCATTTTAAAACCATCGATGTTTAGTAAAAAAGTAAAAAATCTTCTTTATACCGGGCAACTAACCATCCCGGGGCCAGGTGTTCCACCCACGATTATTAGCGGGCAAGTTGCTGCCAATGAAATAATTAAAAAACATCTAACGAAATGAAAGCGATCTACGATCAGGTATCCTACCGCATCAGCAAGTTGACAACGAGAACTTACACTACATCCTTCTCGCTGGGTATCAGTCTTTTCGATAAAAAATACCATGACCCTATCTATGCTATTTATGGCTTTGTGCGTTTGGCCGATGAAATTGTTGACTCGTTTCATGCGTACGACAAATCTGTTTTGATGGCTGAATTTAGGAGAGAAACGGTAGTGGCAATAGAACGAAAAATCAGTCTGAACCCAATTTTGAATAGTTTTCAGGAAACAGTTCACCGGTTTGGAATTGAGTGGGAACACATTGACCGTTTCCTGAAAAGCATGGAAATGGACCTCGACAAGATCGAATACAATCAAATGCTCTACGAAGATTATATTCTGGGATCGGCCGAGGTTGTGGGGCTTATGTGTCTGCATGTTTTTGCAGATGGAGACAAAGAGAAGTTTGAGAAATTAAAAAAGCCGGCAATGCGTCTTGGGTCTGCATTTCAGAAAATCAATTTTTTCAGAGACCTCCACAACGATCATTTGCATTTGGGACGTACCTATTTTCCGGGGCTCGACATTGCCAACTTCGATGCCAGGGCAAAACAACAGATTGAACAAGACATCGAAAAAGACTTCAACGACGGGCTTCAAGGTATCAGGATGCTGCCAGTGGGAGCCAAATTCGGAGTTTATGTGGCTTATGTGTATTATTACAACCTGTTTAAAAAAATAAAACGCTTAAACACGAAGCGTTTGTTGGAAGATAAACGAATAAGAATTCCGAATACATCAAAATACCTCCTGCTCTTGTCATCCTATATGCGTTTCAGATTCAATTTATTATAAATGAAACTTTTACTACTGTTTGCTTTGCTTACCTCAACATCGTTTTCTGACCAAAAGATTCAGGAAGCAAGGCAATTGTTTTTTCGGTTTGATGAAGATCAACATGCTTCGGCAATTCTTTTGCTATCGCTTGATAAAGTAGGTGTTAATGACTCACCTGTGTTGTTGGCCTACAAAGGAGTTGCACTGGCAGCCTCGGCCACTGCTGAGTCGAATCCCATATCGAAGCTAAACCGCTTTCTTGAAGGTAAGAACCTTGTTGAAGCAGCCATTAATCAATGGCCCGAAAATCCTGAATTGCGCCTCATCCGCTTAAGCATTCAATTGACTGCACCCGGTTTTTTGGAGTACAACAAACAAATAAGTATTGATAAAAACCATATAATCAACAATTTAATCAATAATCCGGATCGTTTTCCCAATTCAATGTTCCGTGAAAAAGTTTTAATATTTTTGCAAACAAAAGCGCAATTAACAGCAGAGGAGCAAAGGCTGCTTCAGAACTAATAATCGTAACTCTTTAGTAAATAATCATTTATGAAAGATAATCAGGAAAACGTAATTTTGGTTGACAAAGCAGACAATGAGCTGGGGCTAATGGAGAAAATGCAGGCTCATGAACAAGGAGTACTTCACAGAGCATTTTCGGTGTTCATTTTTAACAGCAAAGGCGAAATGTTGCTCCAGCAAAGAGCGTTCGGCAAATACCATTCACCGGGGCTTTGGACCAATACATGCTGCTCGCATCCGCGGCATGGAGAAAGCAATTCAGACGCAGCATCAAGAAGGTTATCAGAAGAAATGGGTATGCAATGTGACATACAAGAATTATTTCATTTCATCTACAAGGCCGATGTTGGGCAGGGACTCACCGAACATGAGCTGGATCATGTGTTTATCGGGACAAGCGATATGACACCCGATATTAATCCTGTGGAAGTGGCTGATTTTCGTTATGTTGATATGCAAACATTACGCGACGACATTGTGAAAAAGCCCGGCGACTATACAGTTTGGTTTAAGATTGCTTTCGAAGAAGTTGACAATTACTTTAAAAATAAAATTCTAAAACAATGATTTCCTGGTATTTGGCTACACTTCTTGTTTTGACAGCATTTCTCTTCATGGAATTTGTAGCATGGTTTTCGCACAAATATATAATGCATGGTTTTTTGTGGATCCTTCACAAAGATCACCACATTCGCGATGGGCGGCGTGTTGAATGGAACGATGCCTTTGCGGTTATCTTTGCCTTGCCGGCCATCGTCTTCACTATAACAGGCGTTTCGGCAGGTTTTGACTGGAAGTTCTACATCGGAATAGGAATCACAGCTTACGGGGCTGCTTATTTCATCTTCCATGACGTATTGGTACACAACCGTTTACCGTTTTTGAATAAGTTGAGCAATCGCTATTTGCGCGCCACAATCACCGCACACATGGATCATCACAAGCCCAATGCCATGTACAATTATGGATTTTTGCTCGCACCGCTCAAATATTACAAGGCAGAATGGGCAAAATCACGAACCGTAAAACAGGAATAATTGAAGAAAACACATCAGTGCGATTCACAAGCGTCTTCCAATTTTTAATCGCTGGGATTTAGCTGTTGACAGAACTGTTGCTTGGGGCAAAAAATAAATATTGCATCAAAACCGCTTTCTAAGTTTTTTTCATTTAATGTGGCCGGGAGATTTCGGAGCAAGGTGCTAATATCAAGGTCAAAGTGAATCAAAAGCCAGTATTTCAGATGATTATCCCGTTGATACAACCTCAGCTTCTCTTCCTTTTTTTTGACTGTTTTTTCCAATTCCTGCATAAAGCTTTGCTGCCAGTCCCTTATTAGTTTGGCTGAAGTGCTTGAAGATGGCTGAACAATAAGTTCAGTCAATTCGATGCCAATCGTCCAGCGCCTTGTTTTCACAACAAAATCGGGTGATTCACCGGAGATGATTCTGCCTTTCGGAAACTCCGAATATAGCCTAATGAAAGCATCAAGATACTGACGTTCAATACGTTTCTTATCCATCTCCATAATGTTTTCTTTGTATTGCATGGCCAATTTACAAAGAATTAGTCAAACCTTAAACCCTTGGTAACAGCTCGCAGGCGCGATCTCTCTTTCTTTGTTTTTTTATTTACATGCATAACAGAAGAAAAATTGAGCTGCTTGTTATATCTGATGTTCATTTAGGCACCAAGGGTTGCCGTGCAACAGAGCTGCTTCATTACTTAAAAAGTGTTCATCCTCAAACACTTATTTTAAACGGCGACATCATTGATGTGTGGCAGTTTAAGAAAAACTACTGGCCGGCGAGTCATATGAAAGTTGTGAAACACATCATCGGATTGGCATCAAAGAAAACCAGGGTATATTACATCACCGGAAACCATGATGAGATCTTACGTCGCTTTGCAGACTTCAGGATTGGAAATCTGCATATTGTGAATCAATTGGTTATGGAACTCGACGGACAAAAACACTGGTTCTTTCATGGTGATGTTTTTGATGTGATAATGCAACACAGCAAATGGCTGGCAAAAGCCGGTGCAATCGGTTATGATAGTCTGATCTGGCTCAATACAGTGGTGAACGCCAGTCGGCGCAGGTTTGGACTGAATCCGGTATCATTATCCAAAAGAATCAAAGACAATGTGAAATCTGCCGTGCAATACATCAACAACTTTGAGCTGACAGCTGCTTCTCTTGCAGCCAAAAAGGGTTATCAGCGTATTGTTTGCGGGCATATTCATCATCCCGAAATCAAAAGTATTCCGGTGCAGAAAGAGAACATACACTACCTCAACTCAGGCGATTGGATCGAAAATCTGAGTGCTTTGGAGTACGACAAAGGTCAATGGAGTCTTTATTATTACCAAAGTCAGTTTCATGAAGTAGAGTCAGATCCACGCGGGCAGCAGGAAACACCTTCGCTGGAGGAACTGAAACCCAAGGTATTGTTTCAAATGATGTTGGAGGAGTTTCAGGCATGAAAATTCTTTTTGCTATTCAGGGAACCGGAAACGGTCATATCAGCCGTGCAATCACGTTATTGCCTTATCTGAAAAAATACGGCAAGGTTGATTTGCTCGTCAGTGGAAAACACAATGGTATTGCACCTGCCCTGCCTGTTTCATTTCATTACGATGGCTTGGGATTCAGTTTTGGAAAAACCGGCGGAATTGATTTTGCAAAGACGTTTACAGAAGCTAAAATCCTGAGGATCTTCAAGGAGCTGGAATCAGTGCCGGTTGACAATTACGATCTCGTGATTAATGATTTTGAGCCGATTACGGCCTGGGCATGCAAGATAAAGCAAAGACCGTGTTTAGGTTTGAGCCATCAGGCAGCGCTGCTGTTGCCCGGAGTGCCTTTGCCCGATGAATCAAATATTCTTGGAAACCTTGTACTAAAGCACTATGCTCCGGTGAGCGATGGCATCAGCTTTCATTTCAAAAGCTGGCATCCTGATATCTTAACTCCCGTAATACGAAACGACCTGCGCGAAACCAATCCACGCGACAACGGTCACCTCACCGTATATCTGCCCGCATACAGTGAGCACAGTTTGACACAGATTTTCGCAAACCTGTCCGGCGTAAAGGTCGAGATTTTTGCTTCCGGTGCTAAAAAACGGAAAGTCAATAATTCAGTCACAATATCACCGGTCGAACAGAACGGTTTCGTCGAGAGTATGGCTTCGGCTCACGCGGTTATTTGCGGAGCAGGTTTTGAAACACCGGCTGAGGCACTTTTCCTGAAAAAGAAGTTATTGGTCATTCCAATGAAGAATCAATATGAACAGCAATGCAATGCTGCTGCTTTGGACAAAATGGGTGTTAAAGTGCTTCAAAGACTTGGTATGGAAAGCATCGGCGAAATCAATAACTGGCTGGCTACACATCCGGCAAATCATGTGAACTTCCCGAATCGAAACCAGGAGATTTTTGAGCAGCTTTTCGAAAAATTTGAAAACCAGACTGCATCAAGGAGAAAAAAGACAACAAAAGCAGACTATTTTGATATGCTCCAAACAGGTTATAACAACATCAAAAACAGAGCAATAAATCAATTATTCTGAAGTTTCTGAACAAAAGTGAGGTAGCCCGGATAGGGCACTGATGCACCTCCAATGCTTACATAAGGTTTAATTTTGACTGTGACCTCAACCGGAGTTTTGTCCTTGCCCGACAGTTTATTAATCAAGCCTGTGATTTTCTCCTTGCTCTGCTCAGACATCGCTTTGAAGAGTTCAGTCTGCAGAGGCAAAGCAATTGTTTCAAAATTAGAAGCTCCGATTGTGTATTGCCTTGTGTTTTGGCCTGTAAAAAGCTCCATGCCGTCAATCAGAACAAGATAATCCATTTTCGACAACATAGCAGGCTTTGTGTTGGGATTTTCTGCCTTGATCATCACATCCAGACTGATAGGCAGATTCTTTTGAAACAAAGCGTTTGCGAGCTGCATGAGTTGTCCGCCTTCCATCCCCGATAAATTTGATCCATTACCGAGATTGATACCTGCAAGGGTGAGTGCATTGATTCCTTCCAGTGAAAAATTACAGTCTTTCAATCGTGTGATCTCACCAGCCTGTTTGATGGTTTCACATGAATGAAAAGAGGCAAAAATCAAAAAAAGAAACAACAATGAAATAGACAACTTTTTCATAATCAATTACTTTTATTCAAACGTTTACGTTCTGTCTCATCAAGTATTATTTTTCTCAAACGTAGAGAACGGGGTGTTACCTCAAGGTATTCATCTTCGCGGATATTTTCCATAAATTCTTCAAGCGAGAACCGGATTGCAGGAATAATCAGCACTTTCTCATCTGAACCTGACGCACGCATATTCGTCAGTTTTTTGGTTTTACACACATTAACTACAAGGTCTG
This sequence comes from Bacteroidales bacterium UBA6207, assembly GCA_002421995.1. Lineage (GTDB taxonomy): Bacteria > Bacteroidota > Bacteroidia > Bacteroidales > F082 > JALNZU01. The sequence goes on from DISP01000060.1 coordinate 48,677, forward strand.
AAGCCCTGTTGTTTTCGCCGATGACCTGCCCCATATAAACATCTTCGTTTGGATGGATATAGAACGATCCGCGGTCTTGCAGCTTCCATATGGAGAATGGAATGGCAGTCCCTGTCTCAAGTGAGATCAAAGCACCATTGTTGCGGGCTGACAGCTCACCTTTCCAGGGTTCGAAGTCCTTGAAGCGGTGAGCAATGATTGCTTCGCCCTCTGTAACGGTTAAAACATTGTTTCTCAAACCGATGATACCTCTGGATGGAATATTGAACTCGAGGTGCATGCGGTCGCCTTTTGGGTGCATTTCGGACAATTCACCTTTGCGCATACTAACCTGCTCAATCACCTTACCTGCGAAATCTTCCGGCACAAGCACCGTTAACGACTCAATAGGCTCGTGTTTTTGATCATCAATCATTTTGATGATTACTTTGGGTTGTCCAAGCTGGAACTCATACCCCTCACGGCGCATCGTTTCGATGAGAATACTGAGGTGAAGGATACCACGTCCATATACAAGCATCGCATCTGGCGATTCGGTATCTTCGACCCTCAAAGCCAGATTTTTCTCAGTTTCTTTGTAAAGCCTGTCACGCAGATGCCTCGAAGTGACATACTTACCTTCCTTACCAAAGAATGGAGAGTTGTTGATTGTAAACAACATACTCATTGTTGGTTCTTCAATCTGAATCGGTGGCAGTCCTTCGGGTTTTTCAGCGTCGGCCACGGTATCTCCAATTTCAAAGTCTTCGATTCCCATCAAGGCAATGATATCGCCCGATTGCACAGGGGTCTTGATGCGTTCTTTCCCAAGGCCTTCAAATGTATATAACTCTTTGATTGTGGAACGTGTAATCGTTCCGTCGCGTTTCACCAAAGAAACGTTCATCCCGGCTTGAAGCGTCCCGCGAAGCAATCTTCCAACAGCAATCCTGCCTACGTACGAACTATAGTCGAGTGAGGTGATTTGCAGCTGCGGAGTGCCCTCTGCATGAACGGCGGCTGGAATATGTGCAAGTATAACGTCGAGCAGATAGGAAACATCGGTGGTTTCATTGTTCCAGTGATCAGACATCCAGCCTTGCTTTGATGAGCCGTAAACAGTCGGGAAGTCAAGCTGCTCCTCGGTGGCACCCAGGTTGAACATCAAATCAAAAACAGCTTCCTGTACTTCATCCGGTCGGCAGTTCGGCTTGTCAACTTTGTTGATAACAACAATGGGTTTCAATCCAAGTTCAATGGCTTTCTGCAGCACAAAACGGGTTTGTGGCATGGGACCTTCGAAGGCATCAACAAGCAACAAAACGCCATCAGCCATATTCAGAACGCGTTCTACTTCGCCACCAAAGTCGGCGTGGCCGGGCGTGTCAATGATATTGATTTTTGTTTCTTTATAACGGACTGAAACGTTTTTAGCAAGGATTGTGATACCTCTTTCCCGCTCAAGGTCATTGTTATCGAGGATAAGGTCTTCAACTTCCTGGTTTTCGCGGAAGAGTTTTACCTGGTATAATAATCTGTCAACAAGCGTGGTTTTGCCATGGTCAACGTGGGCAATTATAGCAATGTTTCTGATTTCGTGCATGTAAGTTTTGGTGATTTGAGGGTGCAAAATTAGTCTAAAGTTGCGTGCTAACACATTAAAAATGCTTTATTTTTGCCTGAATGCCAAATCATCGCCAAAAAGAATAAAAAAATGATCCTGATCAATAACGTTTCCACCGATCCGTTTTTCAACCTTGCTGCTGAAGAATATGTTGTCAAAAACATTGATGATGAAGTATTTATGATTTGGGAAAATTCAGATTGTCTGGTTGTCGGAAAACATCAAAACGCTGTTGCAGAAATTAATCTTCCATTTATAATGAAAAATAACATTCCCGTGATTCGGCGAATGAGCGGAGGAGGGACAGTGTTTCAGGGAACCGGAAACATCAACTTCAGCGTGATCAGGAATGTGAAGGAGGGTGAAGATAAAATTGATTTCGTGAAGCATGCCAAACCTGTTATCCATTTCCTGAAAGAACTTGGACTTAATGCAGCGCTTAGTGGCAAAAGCAGCATTGCAGTGGATGGATTGAAAGTTTCGGGCAATGCAGCGCACCTTCACCGTAATCGCAGTCTTCATCACGGAACATTATTGTATAATGCTGATTTACTATTAGTTAACAAATCTATTGATTGTCTTCCGGATCGTTATTCATCAAAAGCTGTTGCGTCGAATAAAGCAGAAATCACCAATATTTTTTATCACATAAACGAAAAATGGTCATTTGAAACCTTTTTCGAAACTTTGAAAAGTTATTTTGTCAAGGAATTTGACATCACATTGGTTCGAGACCTAGACACTGACGAAATTGAAAAAATAAACCGCCTAAGTAATGAAAAATACAGGCAATTTGAGTGGAATTTTGGATACTCGCCAGATTATGAATACGATGTATCATTAAAACCCGAATCAAAAGTTTTGAAACTCCATATTAAGATTGTAAAAGGCAAATTCTCAGTTATCGAACCAAAAGAAGATCACGATTTACTTGTGGCATTAAGTGCTGCCCTGCTCGGCAAAACAGCCGAATATGACACTGTTGCCACAGTTCTAAAAAAACTTTTTTCACAAAAATCATCGGTAACAATCAACCAAATGGCTTTTGAGTTGTTATAACAGATTACAAACTCAAAATCAGTATGCAGGTTCAGTATATTTTTCAGCGTCTTTGGGACGACTACACAAAGCAAAACCCTTCAGTTCAAGCAGTTTATGACCTTTTTGCTTCGCGTGGCGAGGCTGTTGTGAACGATCACATTGCGTTTCGCACTTTTGATGACCCGAGAATCAACATTGATGTTCTTTCGAAAGTTTTTCTCGAAGCTGGCTACACTTATAAAGGTGATTATCATTTTGCGTCCAAGCATTTGTATGCCAAGCATTTCGAGATGGAGGGACAGCCAAGGGTATTCATTTCACAGCTGATCACCTCCGATTTTAGTGCCGGGCTTCAGAAACAGGTTAAAACACTTGTTGATGCAATACCTGTGGAGATGCTAAATTCCAAAGAATTGATCTTCAGTGGCAATCAATGGGGGAAACCCTCTTACGCCTTGTACGAACAGCTGCGTGAGGAATCGGAATATGCAGCATGGCTTTATGTCAACGGATTTTGTGCAAATCACTTCACCGTCAGCGTTAACCACCTGCACAGCCTTTCAAGTCTCGAAGCAGTGAATGAGTTGCTCAAAGAGAATGGCTTTTTACTCAACGATTCGGGAGGCGAAATCAAAGGCACACCAGCCGAATTGCTCGAACAATCAAGTATCAGATCAGCGCTTACAACTGTTGATTTCATCGAAGGCCCGCAACAAATTCCGGGATGTTATTACGAGTTTGCCCGGCGCTATGCTGATGTTGATGGCCGGATTTACTCAGGCTTTATAGCGAAATCAGCAGATAAAATATTTGAAAGCACTGACAAAGTGCACTGATCAATCAATGATCAAATTCACCGAAACTTTCTAACTTCGCAGCATGAAATGCTTTTCTGATGCGTGAATCCAACATTTATAAGGCGCTCGAAGAACTAAAGAACAGTTTTTCGGGACAAATTCATATTGACGATGCCACAAGGTTAATCTATGCCACCGACGCTTCGGCCTACCGCGAGAAACCATTGGCTGTCGCTTTTCCAAGAGACAAAGAGGACATCCGGAAGCTCATTTTACTTGCCGGCGTTCAGCGCTGCTCGCTGATTCCGCGAGCCGCAGGAACTTCACTTGCCGGTCAGGTGGTTGGCAACGGCATTGTTGTTGATATCTCGCGTTATATGAACAGCATTCTTGAACTCAATGTTGAAGAAAAGTGGGTTTGGGTTGAACCCGGTGTGGTGCTTAATGAACTCAACAAATTTCTTGCTCCGCATGGGCTTTTTTTTGGGCCGGAAACCTCCACAGCTGATTACTGCATGATTGGCGGCATGGTTGGCAACAATGCCTGTGGCGCCCATTCACTCATCTATGGCAGCACGCGCGACCATACACTTGCTGTTAAAGCACTTTTGAGCAATGGCGATGATGCTGTTTTTGAATCACTTGACAACGAACAGTTTGACGAAAAAACAAAGTTGCAAAACCTCGAAGGCAAGCTCTACAGCGATATTCGCCTCATGCTTACTGATACTGAAAACCAGGTTGAAATAAGAAAAGAATATCCCGAACCGGGTTTAAGAAGGCGCAATACAGGCTACGCCATTGATCTTCTGCTCGAAACGAGCCCTTTTTCTGAGACACCGGAAAAATTCAATTTTTGCAAGCTCCTTGCAGGTTCAGAAGGCACGCTGGCTTTCACTACAGCGGTGAAGCTAAATCTCGTTCCACTTCCGCCAAAAAACAAAGCCCTTCTTGTTGTCCATCTCGAAACCATTCGTCAGGCGTTGGAAGCCAACATTATAGCGCTAAAATTTAATCCCGTTGCCATAGAGCTGATGGACAAAACAGTGATGGACCTTACGAAGGCAAACATCACGCAAAACAAAAACAGGTTTTTCGTGGTCGGAGATCCGGGAGCCTTGCTCATCGTTGAGTTTGCTGAATCAGACATGGAGAAAATCCGGGAGAAGGCAAATGCACTCGAAGAAGCCTTGAAAGAAAGCGGTTATGGCTATGCTTTTCCGCTCATCACCGGCACCGACATCGGCAAGGTGTGGGAGCTGCGCAAAGCCGGTTTGGGTGTGCTGAACAATATGCCGGGCGATGCCAAACCGGTGCCCGTGATTGAGGACACGGCAGTTCATCCGGCACTATTGCCTGATTACATTGAGGAATTTGATAAAATGCTTGCTGCTCTGGGCAAGAGCTGTGTTTATTACGCGCATATTGCCACCGGAGAGCTGCATCTGCGACCCATTCTCAACCTCAAAGACAAAGGCGACGTTGAGCTGTTTTATACCATCGCGCTCGAAACTGCCAAGCTTGTAAAAAAATACAAAGGGTCGCTAAGTGGTGAACATGGCGATGGACGGCTTCGCGGCGAATTCATTCCATTGATGATTGGAGAAAAAAACTATCAGCTGCTGCGTCAACTAAAAAATGGCTGGGATAAGGATAACATATTTAATCCCAACAAGATAGTTGAAACACCAAGGATGAATACCATGCTTCGCTATCAGGCCGGGCAAGAAACGAGAGCTATTGAGACTGTTTTTGATTTCTCAAAAGACCAGGGGATATTGCGCGCTGCTGAAAAGTGTAACGGCACAGCGGCTTGTCGCAAAACCGAAGTGATCGGCGGCACGATGTGTCCGTCGTACATGGCCACGCGCGATGAACGAAACACAACAAGGGCAAGGGCAAACATACTGCGCGAATTTCTTACCAACAGCAATCACAGCAACCCATTCAATCACAAGGAGATATATGATGTGATGGACTTGTGCCTGTCGTGCAAAGCATGCAAATCCGAGTGCCCGAGCAGTGTGGATGTTGCAAAACTCAAAGCCGAGTTTTTGCAACATTACTATGACGACAACGGTGCGCCACTTCGCTCAAAACTTATTGCTAACATCGGCAAAATCAATTATATAGGAAGTTTTATTCCATCGGTAACAAATCTTTTCCTTTCGAACAGGTATATCGCACCAATCATAATGAAGGCCATTGGTTTTGAGGCAAAGCGCTCGATGCCCACCTTGTATAAAGCCACGCTCGACAATTGGTTTCGCAAAAACAAGCCATCTGCCGAAGCCGGGCAAAACCATGGCAAGGTTTATCTTTTCAATGATGAGTTCACAAGGTTCAATGACACTGAAATTGGAATAAAAACTATTTTGCTGCTCACAAAACTCGGCTTTGAAGTGGCAATACCTAAACACCTTGAAAGTGCCAGAACCTATTTGAGCAAAGGTTTTTTGCGAAAAGCGAAAGTCATTGCCAATAAAAACATCAGATTCCTCGATCCAATTATCAATGAAAAGACACCGCTTGTAGGCATTGAGCCGTCAGCAATTCTCACATTCAGAGATGAATATCCTGATCTGGCTGAGCCAATGCTGAAAGAAGCGGCAGATAAACTTGCCAAAAATAGTTTTACAATAGAAGAATTTCTGTTCAAGGCGTTTAATGAGGGAAAGATTAGCCGGGATCAGTTCAGGGACGATGAAAAAGAGTTGCTTTATCACGGACATTGTCAGCAAAAGTCAATAGCAGGAACGAAAGAAGCACTTGGGATTCTGTCAATACCTAAAGGTTTCAGGGTAAAAGAGATACCTTCAGGATGCTGTGGAATGGCCGGATCGTTCGGCTATGAAAAAGAGCATTATCAACTCTCGATGAAAGTGGGTGAGCTTATTTTGTTTCCAATGGTCAGAAACAGCAAGCCAGATACAATCATCGTGGCATCAGGCACTTCATGCAGGCATCAAATCAAAGATGGCACTGCGAAAGATGCAAAACATCCGGTTGAGCTATTGTTTGAAATGTTAAAACAATCTTAATGTATCATTTCTTTCTCCTTTATTTCATTTTTCATTATATTATTGTAAAAAATACCAGGATGAAAAATGTATCATTGCCATTTATTTTGTTGCTTTTTGCATCAATAGCATTATTCTCACAAACTGAAAATCAGGACAATATCTCAGATTTACGCTTGGTTGCCGCCGAAGCACTGATCAAACTGGGAAGGACATCTGAGGCAACTTATCAACTTAACGCTGTGAGAAAAGATGAAAGAAACTATCCATGGAAGTTTCTAAGTGCAGCCAACGATCAGAGCATAAAGTTATTCACTGCAAATAATAACTTTGTAATCAACGACATAAAACTTTCCAACAGTGGAAAATTGTTGGCTGCAGCAGCTTCAGACAGCACCATTTGCATTTTTGATTATCCTTCGATGGACACAGTGTATGTTCTGAAGGGCCACAAAAGTTCAGTGAGTACAGTTGCGTTTAGCGTTGATGATAAATTTGTCGCCTCAGGAGGTCGTGATCACAGGGTTATTATCTGGAAGATTGCTGATGGCACAATGATATTAAACAATGACAGTTCGTTTTCGCAAGGAATCTATCAGCTACGTTTTTCTCCTGACAGCAAAACCCTCGGTGTTGTTTCGTGGGAAAGGAACAAAAAACGGGAGCCTGGGATATTTGGATATGCGAAGTTTTTAGATACTGAGACAGGAGCCACAAAAAAACATTTTGAATTGGACAATCATCCGGCTTCATGTGTCACTTTTTCAAAAGAGAATATTGCATTTGTTGCGAGCTGGGGTGAGATCATTTATAAAATCAAGCTCGATACAGATGAGATTGATTGGAGATTTGATTTATCAGATCCTGAAAGCTATAATGCGTTTTATGGGTTGGAACTGAGTCCCGATGGAAAAACTCTGGCCGCTACAGGCGCCGATTTCAAGCTGCGTTTGTTTGACGCTTCCGATGGAAAAGAAACACATATTTTTGATGGCTGTGATGGCCACGGTAAACCAGTAAAAACCGTAATATATGCACCGGATGGCAAGATGATTGCAACAGCAGGAGAAGATCTGGCAATAATTATCCGTGACCCGATGTCGGGCGAAACTTTGTTCCGTTTGACCGGACATACTGCAACGATTTCTCAACTTCAGTGGACGCCCGATGGAAAAGCACTGCTGAGCTGCGCCAATGATGGAAGTATCCGTTTATGGAAGCTCGACGAAACATTTCAAAAATCATTCGAAATATGTAATTATGGTCCCTGGCAGACGCCACTTTCGCCCGAAAGGAAATTCTTTGTAGCTCCTTGCTCGGACACCTTACTTCAAATAATTGATATTGAACATGGTGAAGTTGAAAAAACATTGGGAAATTACAGTGGATTGTGTGCAGCTTACCGCAAGGATGGAAAGATCCTTTACACTGCCAGTTTTGATGGAATTGTCAGGAAATGGAATCTTGTGACCGGTGAAATGCAAGTGCTTCACAAAGAGCACTCCGCACGCGTGGATGGCATTGCAAGTTTGAGCAGTTCGAACATGGTACTTAGTGTAGGTGATAACCGGCTTATTGCATGGAATGAATCATCAAACGCAGCTGAAGCAATTATTCAACTTACCAATACGCCTTTCCGAATACTTGTCAGTCCCGATGAAAAGTATATCATTATTGGCTTTAGCAATGGGAATATCAGCATCTTAAACACCAAAGACTTCAGTGTAGCCAAAGAACTCCATTCAGGCAATTCGCTTCAGGAAATTGCGGTTAGCAACGATGCAAATAAACTTGCTGTTTTCAGTGGTAAAGAAATCCATATTATCGAGCTTTCCGGTTTTACTACACTTTTTAAGCTCGGCGGACATAGTAAAAGTGGTTATGGAATTGATTTTTCGCCGGATGGATCGCATCTAATAAGTTGCTCCTCAGATCAATTACTAAAGTTTTGGGATTTGTCAACAGGAAAATGCGTCCTCAGCTACCACATTCCTCAGTCAGGACTATACAATTGCAAATGGATTGATAAACAACACATTGTAACCTCAACTTCACAGGGAAAAATTTACAAATTCTCATTCTGAAGTTATTTTGTCCTGTTATTTGTGAAAAAGTTTGATTTTTATGAGCATATGTTCATTATATTTGCAGCGAACTATTGCTTATAAATGTCAAGACATAAAAACTTACGTAAGGTAACAGGCACACCGGCCATCAAAGGATTTAAAGTCTGGGGATTAGCTGAGGAACAAGCAGAAAAAGAAGCTGTTTTTTTGCATATCGAAGAACATGAAGCCCTGCGATTGTGTGACTATGAGTTGCTAAATCATGAGGAAGCCTGCCGGCTGATGCATGTTTCGCGACCAACTTTCACAAGGATTTATTCTTCGGCACGCCGAAAAATAGCGACCGCGCTTGCCGAAGGCCGCAATCTTGTTATAGAAGGCGGAAAAGTTTATTTTGACTCCGGCTGGTATCTCTGTCCTGAATGCGATTGCTACTTCAATCATACGGAGCCAAATCCAAAACCGAAGAGCTGTCCTCTTTGCGGAGAAATGAATATATCTGCATATACTGCTAATATTCAAAGCATTGACAAGAAACAATCATACACCTATAGTTGCCATTGCCGAAAATGTGGTTACGAGCATTTTCATCACAGGCATGAGCCGTGCACAATCGGCAGCTGTCCTGACTGCCTCGAAGTGCTTACACAAACGAATTTTACAGAGAACTGAAACATGAAAATCGCAATTGCTTCCACGGAAAATCGCTTTGATGCAAAAGTTGACCGTCATTTCGGACACTGCCACACCTTTATTATATATGATTCGTCAAACGGAGCAGTAAGTTTCATTCCCAACCTTTACAGGAGCAGCCAGACAAAAGCAGGCCAAAATGCTTTAATGCTCCTGATTGAAAACGGGGTAACCAAAATTGTGTCATGCGACTTTGGAGTTCAGATAAAACAACTGACAGACAGGCATCAGATCCAAATGATTGTGCTAAATAATTTCGACACTACGATTGAGACGATACTCCAAAAACTTGAAAAAATCTATCGTAAATAAATCCTTGACAATTTTCAAATAACACCAAATTAATCAAAATGAAAAAAATTATTGCCATCCCACTCGAAGCAGGAAAACTCTCGGCCCACTTTGGCCATTCCGAATCTTTCGCTTTTGTAACAGCAGAAGAGGATAAAGTTACAAGCATCATAACCGCCACACCTCCCGAGCATGTTCCAGGCAGTTTTCCAAGATGGGTAGCCGCTAACGGAGCAACAGATGTTATCGCAGGCGGAATGGGACCGCAGGCTGTGAATCTTTTTAACAGTTTCAATATCAATGTCTTTGTTGGAGCTCCAAGTCTTGATCCTGTCGTATTGACAGAAATGTTTGTGCAGGGAAAACTTAGTCTTCAGGCAAACTACTGCAACCATGACGAAAATCATCATCATGGTGCTCACCACCACCACCACGGACATTCGCATGACTGAGCAACGCGACAAACGCTGTGATGAATGCCTGCGAAGGTCATGGGCCGCGACCTTGGACCGCAATGCTATTTCGAATGCTGAACAAGAATTGTTTATACAATCCATGGGCGTTGCTTTGCAGGATGAAGGCAGACAGAATGCACCTGAATTGCAACGTCAGCTTTCAATGTTGTATGGCAAAATAACATCCGATGATGATCCATTCAGGCTTCAAAAACAGCTAAGCAACTCGGTTGCAGCGCAATTAGCCAAAGAATGGCAGTCAAAAGTTAATACTGATAACGATCCATTTAAACTTAGTCTGCGCTTAGCACTTGCGGCTAATATCATTGACTATGGCGCCGCGAGTCAATTCGACCTTCAGCAAACAATCGAAAGAGTGCTGAACAGTCCGCTCGCAATAGATCAAACCGGGCTTCTGCGTGAAAAAATACAATCTGCCAAAAGCATCCTCTATCTTGGCGACAACGCTGGAGAGATCTTTTTCGACAAACTATTTCTGGAGGTGATTGCACATCCCAATGTCACTTTCGTTGTCAGAGGGGGTCCGGCGCTCAATGATGCAACACTGGAAGACGCATTACTTGCTGACATCCAAGGTATTGCGAAAACAATTACAAACGGATTCAATGCGCCGTCAACAATCCCTGAAAAAGGACATGCAGCTTTCAGGCATGCGTTCGATGAGGCTGATCTGATCATTTCGAAAGGAATGGGCAACCTCGAAGGTTTGATGCATCGGCAGGACAACCGTATTTTTTTCCTTTTGATGGCAAAATGTGAAGTAATCGCTGACTATCTTTCTGTATCCAAAGGCAGCTTTGTGGTCGCAGAAAACACGTATATCGCAACACGTTAAACGAAATTTTCATCACTAAACGACACTATGACTGAATTTCTCTTCATGATCGCTGCGCTGCTAGCCGGAAGTGTTGGCAGTGTGGCACTTGCTGGCCTCATGCTTTTGCTTCAGCCCCGCAGGCTTGAACAAGTTGCAACGCATTTAATGTATCTTGCCGGCGGAACATTGCTCGGAGCCTCCATGCTAGGGATGATTCCGAAAGCAAGCAGTCAGCTTGGTGCACAAGCAGCCATGATAATGGTTCTTGGAGGAATACTTTTCTTCTTTGTACTCGAAAAAATTATTCTTTGGCGAAGTTGCCACAGCAAAGACTGCAACCGTCACGATCATGCTGCTGTGCCAATTATTCTTATCGGGGATGCCTTTCACAATGCCATTGATGGAATTATCATTGCAGCATCATTTCTAACCTCGCCCTCATTGGGTGTATTTGCCACACTTTCGGTAGTGCTTCATGAGATTCCACAAGAGTTGGGCGATTTTGGAATTCTCATCAAAGGAGGATTAGCAAAGAAAAAGGCATTGATGCTCAATATTTTATCAGGCAGCACTTCAATCGTTACGGGTATCCTGGCCTGGTTTATGCTCGATACCATGCGCAGCCTTATTCCGTATGCTCTGGCATTTTCTGCTTCAAGTTTTATTTATATTGCATTGGCTGACCTTATCCCCGAAATGCACCGAAAGACCTCACTAAAAGATTCTATCGTTCAATTTGCATTGATTCTGACAGGAATTATGCTCATTTTTTTTATTCTTCACAGCAAACATTAATCCAATGACCACACCTCCACCCTATCGAATCGCCATAGCAAGCGGTAAAGGCGGTACAGGAAAAACATTTGTGGCAGTTCATCTTGCAAAAATGATTTCGACTTCGGCTTCGTGTACACTAGTTGACCTTGATGTTGAGGAGCCAAATGATTCGATCTTTTTTCCTGAAATGGAATTGGAATCACGATTGGTTTATAAACAGATTCCGGAATGGAACGAAGAACGCTGCACCCTTTGCGGCTTGTGCAGCAAAACATGTAAGTTTCATGCTGTGATGCAATTAGGTGACAGCGTTATTGTTTTTAACGAACTCTGTCACAGCTGTTATGCCTGTTCTGAGCTATGTCCTAACGATGCGCTACCAATGAAAAATCAAACGCTCGGCACCATCGGAATTGCCAAAAGCAACCAACTCACCTTGGTCGAAAGCAGGCTAAAAGTTGGCGAAGAACAAGCAGTTCCGCTGATAAAAAAGACACATCGAAACTTGCAAACAGAGGTAAACAAGACTGATTACATCCTTTACGACAGTCCGCCAGGCACTTCATGCCCTGTTGTAGCGGCAACCAAACCCGCCGATCTGGTTTTGTTGGTAACCGAGCCAACATCTTTTGGGCTAAACGACTTAAAACTTGCTGTTGAAACATTAAGAAAAACCCAAAAACCAATGGCGATTATTATCAATCGCTATGGAATTGGATATGAAGATGTTGAACAATACTGCGAAATTGAAAAATTGCCCGTTATTGCCAAAATCCCCTACAGCAGAAAAATTGCTGAAGCATATGCACTTGGTCATATCGTAACAGAAAGCGATCCTGAGCTTCTTTCGCAGCTCAAAAATGTTGTTGATTTTATTAAATTACACCGAAACGAAAATGCGTGAGATAGTAATTCTGTCAGGTAAAGGTGGCACCGGTAAAACATTGGTCAGCGCTTCATTGGCAGCAGTGGGTGCAAAGGAGGCTATCCTGGCCGATTGTGATGTGGATGCTGCAAACATTCACTTATTGTTACAGACGAAAGCTGTTAAAACAGAGGTATTTTATAGTGGCGAACTCGCTAATATTAATCAAGATGACTGCATCTCGTGCGGACGCTGTATGGAAGTATGCCGTTTTGATGCCATTGGTCTTTCAAATCAACAGTATAAGATAGAAGATGCTGAGTGCGAAGGCTGTGGATACTGCGAAAAGGTTTGTCCTGCACAGGCAATTACACTTAAACCAAGGCGATCGGGAATTGTGTATGTATCCGACAGCAGATTGAAAATGCCGGTTGCCCATGCGCGTCTTGATCCCGGAGCCGACAATTCAGGAAAACTTGTAGCAAAAGTTAAAGATGAAGCCAGGAAACTAGCCCGCGCAGAAAACAAAGAATATGTAATTATTGATGGAGCACCCGGTATTGGCTGTCCGGTTGTTTCTTCACTTGCCGGAGCCAAATATGTTTTGTTTGTTACCGAACCCACGCAATCTGCGCTTCATGACCTGAAAAGATTGCACACATTGCTTCAAAAGTTCAAACCTGTAACAGGCTGTATTATTAACAAGAACGATCTGAATGCGGAAATGACGCAAGAGATTAAACTTTTTCTGAAAGAAAACCGGATTGAGCTGGTTGCTGAACTTCCTTACAGTGATTTGTTTGCCAAATCAATGATTGGTCAGCTCACAGTTGCTGAAGCAGATAAGCAAATGTTTACTGAATTTGAAAAAATATGGAAAAAAATAAAAGAAAGATTATCATAAACGAAACGGTGTAAATCCTATTTACTTTACTATTTATCTAATTAATATTTAACTACTTAAAACAAATCAAATGAAAATTGTATTCACCTCACAGGGACCGGATATGGATTCACAAATGGATTCAAGGTTTGGTCGGGCAGCTTACCTTGTCAGCTTTTCAAGCGATGACAACACAGTGGTAGCCATCTCCAATAGTGAAGTGGCGTCGGAGGCTCATGGGGCCGGATCTGCAACATCAAAAAAACTTTTCGAGCTTAAACCTGACGTACTTATCACAGGTAATGGACCCGGAGAAACAGCTTCAAAAGTAATTAAACTTATGAATATCAAGACATTCGCCAACGCACATGATATGACATTATACGAAGCTTACGAAGCATTTAAGCAGGGAAAACTAAAAGAATTAGCGCTATGAGTCAAAACAATCACCACCAGCATGGTTTTGGTCATGAACACCGGAGCGGCGATGCATACTGTGTTTGTCCATCATGCGATCATGCCATGAGGCACGTTCCCGGGGTTCCGTGCAACGCGCGGCTTTGTCCTGATTGCGGCCACAATATGTTTAAAAGCTATGAATCGCACTACGCCTCTAAGGTTCCAAAAATTAAAGAGGAGGATGCCGCAGATTTTCAATTCCGCCCTGTTAAGCGTAGTATTTATCCAATGGTTATTATATCAAAATGCTCATCTTGCGATAGTTGTATAGAAATGTGTCCTGTGGATGCCATTGAATACCGCGAAGGAAAAGCATTTATTATTGAAGCGAAATGCCGTAATTGCAAGGCCTGTGTGAATGTCTGTCCGGACAATGCAATAGAACCTTAGGTGTTTTGTTCGAGGCATCAATTGTTAATGCAGTGCAAGTATTTCAAGGAATTTACTCAGACATAAAACATTAAGACTTAGAATAAAGGATAAAAAATCTCGCCGGATGATGGTAAAAAAAAAGGGGACTTGCATTTACAAATCCCCTTTTTCGCTTTAATAAGACTATAGTTTTCTGGTAACTTCCTTTTCCTGGTAACCTTCGATGATGTCGCCAACTTTGATGTCATTGAATCCATCAATATTCAAACCACATTCATAACCTGCATTTACCTCTTTTACATCGTCTTTGAAACGTTTAAGCGAGCCAAGACTTCCTGAATAGATTACAATTCCATCGCGGATGAGGCGGATGCGTGTATTTCTGTTCACTTTTCCGTCGAGAACCATACATCCTGCAACCGTGCCGACTTTGGTGATTTTGAAAACATCCCTTACTTCAATGTTGCAAGTGATCACTTCTTCCATCACAGGAGCCAACATACCTTCAATGGCAGATTTAATTTCTTCGATGGCTGTGTAAATGATACTGTACAGGCGGATATCAATTTCTTCAGTTTCAGCGAGTTTACGTGCCTGAAGTGTTGGACGAACCTGGAATCCGATTACGATAGCATTCGAAGCCGAAGCAAGCATTACATCGCTTTCGGTGATTGCACCCACAGATTTATGGATCACGTTCACCTGTACCTCGTTGGTCGAGAGTTTCAGGAGTGAATCGGACAATGCTTCGCTTGATCCGTCAACATCGGCTTTCACAATGAGGTTCAGCTCTTTGAAATCACCGATTGCGATACGGCGACCAATTTCGTCCAATGTGATATGTTTCTGTGTTCGCAAGCCTTGTTCGCGTTGCAGCTGCTGACGGCGTGATGCAATGCTTTTAACTTCTTTTTCATCAGTCATCACATTAAAAGCATCGCCTGCTTGCGGGGCACCATTTAATCCCAACAACAATGTAGGCGTTGCCGGACCGGCTTCTTTAATCTGCTGGTTGCGTTCGTTGAACATGGCTTTCACCCTGCCGTAAACAGAGCCGGCCAAAACGATATCACCCTGTTTGAGTGTTCCGTCCTGTACAAGAATTTTTGCCACATATCCCCTTCCCTTGTCCAGAGAAGACTCAATAACAGTACCTTTTGCAAGTTTTTTAGGGTTGCCTTTAAGCTCAAGGATATCAGCTTCCAGCAATACTTTTTCGAGCAATGATTCGATACCTAATCCTGATTTGGCAGAAACCTCCTGACATTGGTATTTACCACCCCAGTCTTCGACAAGGATATTCATATTGGCAAGCTGCTCACGAATGCGTTCTGCATTTGCAGTAGGTTTGTCAATTTTATTGAAAGCAAACACGATGGGAACACCTGCTGCCTGCGCATGGTTTATAGCTTCCTTGGTTTGAGGCATGACACTGTCGTCAGCAGCAATTACGATGATTGCAACGTCGGTAACTTTTGCACCGCGTGCACGCATGGCTGTAAATGCTTCGTGGCCAGGCGTGTCGAGGAAAGTAATTTTTCTTCCGCTTTCGCCATAAACTTCGTAAGCACCAATGTGTTGGGTGATACCCCCGGCCTCACCGGCTACAACATTTGTTTTGCGGATAAAGTCAAGTAACAGCGTTTTACCATGGTCAACGTGTCCCATCACCGTTACGATAGGAGCGCGATCAACCAAATCTTCTGGTTTGTCTTCTTCTTCTATCACGGTGAGTGATTCCTGCAACTCATGGCTTACAAACTCAACCTGGAAACCAAATTCTTCGGCCACCAACACAAGTGTTTCAGCATCAAGTCTTTGGTTAATAGACACTACCATTCCAAGGCTCATACATGTTGAAATAACCTTGATAACAGGCACATTCATCATGGTGGCAAGTTCGTTGGCAGTAACAAATTCAGTAGCTTTCAGGATTGATTTTTCACTCTCCTGACGGGCAAACTCTTCAGCTTGCGAGTGAGTATAAGCTTCACGTTTGAGACGTTTGTGCTTTGACGTTTTAGATTTTCCAAGTGGTGTCAGGCGTGCAAGCGTTTCTCTGATCTGTTTTTGGATTTCTTCTTCGGTAAGTTCCACCTTCTCTTCCTTTTTCGGAGGAAGCGGTTTTCCTTTTCGTAAATCACGCTGATGCTGTTGATTTTGCTGTTGTCCACCTCCGGGTCTGTTTTGCTGACCGCCGGGTCCGCGCTGCTGACCTTGTGGTGTCTGTTGTCCGGGAGTTGAACCTGAACCATGCTGCGCTTGTGGTGCAGCACCCTGCTCTTTGTTTTTAATACGCTTACGCTTCTTCTTTTTCTGTGCGGCAGAAAGCTTGTCTTCCGACGATGAAGCTACAGGTTTGGCTTTGTTTTTTCTTTCTTCCGGCAGAACGATCTTATCCAGAATTTTTGGACCTTCAAGCTTCTTCACTTCGGTGCGCATGAAGTTCACCGGTTTCTGTTCTTCTCCGGCAGTTACCTGCGAAGGCTGTGTCGGTGTTTCGGTCGTTCTAGGTGCTTCTGTTTGTGGTTTTGGAACTACAGGTTTAGCTTCAACAGGTTTCTCAGCCTGTGGTTTTGGTGCTTCAGGAGCCTTTTCAACAGGTTTTTTATTGTCTTTATCTTTCTTTCGACGCTCCTCTTCTTCTTTGCGTCGCTCAGCTTTTGACTTGCGGTCTGGTTTGGTTCGCAGGTTCATGCTGTCAAGATCAAGCTTACCCAAAATCTTTAGCTCGCCTTCAGCTTGCGACGCCTCTTCGCTGCTTATCGGTTCGTAAAAAACTTCTTTTGGCTTGTCCTCTTTTACGTCTGATTTCTGATCCACCACCACTTCTGTCACTTTTTCAACAGTAACAGCCGGCTGTTCCACCTGAGGTTGAACATTTTCTTCCTGAACTATATTCGGTTCAGGCAGTTTGACCTCAACAACTTTTTCAACTGCAATTGAAGCTGGGACAGGGTCTTCATTCTTTACAATTGGTTTTGGTTCGGGAGCTGCTTCAGCAATCACAGGTGCTGTTTCGGTTTTGACCTTCGCTTTCGTTTCTGCAGAGCTTTTCTCGATGAGGTTCGACTGAATGTTTTTAAACAGAACCTCTTCAGGCTCATATTCTTCTTCTTCAGCAGATTCCTGTTTCACAACCTCTTCGGCAGTGATGGTCTTCCTTCCGGAATACTCAATGCCAAGTTTTTGTGACACCTCTTTCACCTGTTTTTCTTTCTGATACTCTTTCACGAGCATCATATACATTTCAGGACTAAGTTTGGTGTTTGGATTGGGGTCTATCTGATGTCCCTTTTTAGAGAGAAATTCAACGATGGTATTAGTACCAACATTAAATTCCCTGGCTGCTTTACTGAGACGAACTGTGGATGAGCCTTCGGACATAATCAGGATAAAGTTTTTAATTTTTGATAACAAAGCGCAAAAATATGTATTTTATTCAAATTCAGCTTTTAAGATACGAACAACCTCTGCAACAGTTTCTGTTTCAAGGTCAGCCCTTGTTTCAATTTCATCAAGGCTAAGCGCCAGAACACTCTTTGCGGTATCGCAGCCGATGCTCTTGAGCTTCTCAATGATCCATTGATCAATTTCATCACCAAATTCTTCAAGGTCAACATCTTCCGAATCAATGTCAGTATCACGGTAAACGTCAATTTCATATCCGGTAAGTTTGCCTGCAAGTTTAATATTGAAACCGCCTTTACCGATAGCCAGGCTCACCTGATCAGGTTTCATAAAAACTTCGGCACGTTTATTTGCTTCATCCATTTGGATGGAGCTGATCTTGGCAGGACTCAGCGATCTGGTGATGTAGAGGTTTGCGTTGGTGGTATAGTTGATCACATCTATGTTCTCGTTTTTTAATTCGCGTACAATACCATGAATACGTGAACCTTTCATTCCAACGCAAGCGCCCACCGGATCAATCCTGTCATCGTAGGATTCAACCGCTATCTTGGCACGCTGACCGGGCTCGCGGACGATTTTACGAATGGTGATTAATCCATCATAAACTTCAGGCACTTCTGCCTCGATCAACCGCTGCAGGAAAATCTCTGAGGTGCGCGAAAGGATAATTTGCGGCGAGTTATTCCGCATCTCCACCTTCAAAACAACAGCCCTGATAGTATCGCCTTTACGGTAAAAATCGGCAGGTATCTGTTCTGATTTGGGCAGCATCAACTCAATGCCTTCATCATCGAGAACCAGAATCTCGCGACGCCAAACCTGATATACCTCGCCGGTAATGATTTCACCAACCTTGTCGCGGTATTTTTGATAAACATTGTCTTTTTCGTACTCAAGTATCTTTGATACAAGGCTTTGACGGATTGTAAGGATCTCGCGGCGGCCAAAATCACTGATGCTGATCGCTTCAGAAACATCTTCCCCAACTTCAAAGTCAGGTTCGATCTTGATTGCATCCGAAAGGGCGATCTGTGAAGTTGCATCTTCAACGGCTCCGTCCTCAACGATTTCGCGGTTGTGCCAAATTTCGAGGTCTCCCTTGTCAATGTTAACGATAATGTCAAAGTTTTCGTCGGAGCCATATTTTTTAATCAACATTGCCCTGAACACATCTTCGAGAATGCGCATCATGCGCTCACGATCAATGTTTTTGAATTCTTTAAATTCAGAAAAACTTTCTACTAAGTTAATGCTATCCATCTGGAATATAATGTTTTATTATGTAAAGCTAACGACAGGCCAACCCTCTTTGATTTCGGAATAGGCAACAGTAAGCGAGCCGGCTACTTCCTGTTGTTTAATTTTATTACGTTTTTTCTCATGGATCAGTTCCACTGTAACATTTTCGTTGTCAGCAGCCGTAATCCTGCCCAGGTGACATGCACCGTCGTTCATCTCAAGCCGGATGCTTCGACCAATGTTTTTGACATACTGGCGGGGCATTGATAAGGGATGATCCAGTCCGGATGACGACACACGCAGTTCATAGTCATGCACTTCGCGGTCGAGATTACTTTCGATGTGCCTGCTCACTTCAACGCAATGATCTATTGTCAGCGAAGAGTCGGCATCAAGAAACACAAGAATCAGGTCATCGTTTTTAATGGTGATATCAACCAAAAAACGATCGGTACCCTCAAGCGCTTCCTCAACCAAGTCTCTGATAAATTCTTTATTCAACATTTTCAATTTAATAAAAAAGGGGACTTTTGCCCCCTCTGATTTCGTTATCTCCCCACAAACGATGCAAAAATACAACTTTTTGCTCAAAGAATACGATTTGGTATAAAATTCATCTAAATTTCAAGACGAAATCAATAATCAAACCACAGCAAACAAAAAAACCTGCTACCCAAGAGTATCAGGCCTTTAGTTGTCCAACCAGGATTCGAACCTAGACAGGCAGAACCAAAATCTGCAGTGCTACCGTTACACCATTGGACAATTTGTTTCTTTACCGAAACGGACTGCAAAAATATAAAAGAATTATAATTCCTGCAAGCAGAAATCATTTTTTTTGAGGCTTTGTCAAAATATCTACCTTTGCAGTCTTCAAACAATACCTTTAATATAGTATTATTATGGCTCTTAATTGCGGCATCATTGGCATCACCAATACAGGAAAAACTACCATTTTCAATTGTATGTCAAACACTAAGGCTGAGGCTTCGAGTTTTGCTTTCAGTGCAACAAAATCCAATATTGGCATGGTCGAAGTTCCGGACAAAAGACTCTATACGATTGACCAGCTCATTAAATCACAGAAAATCATTCCGGCAACGGTTGAGATTGTTGATGTTCCGGGTTTGGCCAAAGGAGCAAGTCAGGGCGAGGGCGTTGGCAATAAGTTTTTAGCCGACATTCAGCAGATGGACGCACTGATACACGTGTTACGTTGCTTTGATGATCCGGCTTTGCCGCACATTGAAGGCTCTGTTGATCCGGTCAGGGACATGGAAATTGTTGATCTTGAATTGCAGGTGCGCGATCTCGACCTTGTGATGCGTAAAATTCAGCGTGTTGAGAAGTTAGTGAAAGTGGGTGAAAAAGATGCAAAAAAAGCACTTGAAGTACTGAAAACATACCAGGATCACCTCGAAAATTTTGGCAATGCACGCACAGCAGCTGTTGACGATGATGATAAGAAATACATTCAGGAATTACAGCTCTTGACAGCAAAACCAGTTATTTATGTTTGTAATGTTGACGACGCTGCTGCAACCACTGGTAATAAATACAGCGAAGCCGTGAGCAAGGCATTGGAAGGTGTTGAAACAGAAGTACTTGTTATTGCCGGGAAATTAGAAGCTGAAATTGCAGAGCTTGAAGATGCCAATGACAGAGAAGTTTTTCTGTCGGATGCAGGGCTCAATGAGCCGGGTGTCAACAAACTCATTATGGCAGCTTATAAACTGCTCAACCTGCAATCGTTTTTCACGGCTGGCCCCAAGGAAGTGCGTGCGTGGACCATCAAAAGAGGGATGACAGCCCCTCAGGCAGCCGGCGTGATCCATTCCGACCTCGAACGTGGTTTTATCAGGGCTGAAGTTATGAAATACGATGATTTCGTCCAGCACAAAACCGAACAAGCTGTGAAAGATGCCGGAAAGTTTAAGGTCGAAGGCAAAAACTACATCGTAGGGGATGGCGACATCCTTCACATCAGGTTCAACGTTTAAGCATTGTTAGTGATGGCCGGTATTGCTGAAAACCAAAGCTTTGCCATCATAATCAATCGTTACAACGGCATTCTTGTCTATTTTTTCAGCCAATATCAGCTTTGACAATTCATTTAATACTCGTTTTTGCAAGACCCTTTTCACAGGTCGTGCTCCGTAATGTGGGTCATAGCCTTCCAAAGCCAAGTGTTCCAGTGCGCGCGCTGAAATAGTGACCATCATCCCATTCCGCCCAAGCATTTGCTTTATTTGCTCAAACTGCATTGCCACAACCTGAGCAATTTCGTCTTTTCGCAAAGGATGGAACATAACAATTTCGTCAATTCTATTCAGAAATTCTGGACGCATCGCAGATTTAAGCATCTCCATCACCTTTTCTTTGGCTTGCAGAAAGAAGTGATTGTTCTCTCCCGACTGATTATCAGTTATTAGGTTCTGAATATATTCGGATCCCAAATTACTTGTCATAATAATGATTGTGTTTCTGAAGTCAACGGTTCTGCCTTTATTGTCGGTCAAACGACCGTCGTCAAGCACTTGGAGCAGAATATTAAAGACATCGGGATGTGCCTTCTCAATTTCATCGAGCAGGATCACAGCATATGGTTTCCGGCGAACAGCCTCTGTGAGCTGACCACTTTCTTCGTAACCCACATAGCCGGGAGGAGCACCAATCAGGCGCGAAACGGCATGACGTTCCTGGTATTCCGACATGTCAATGCGTATCATTGCCTGCTCGTTGTCGAATAGAAATTCGGCTAAAGCTTTGGCAAGCTCTGTTTTTCCAACGCCTGTTGTTCCAAGAAAGATAAATGATCCGATTGGTCTTCGGCTGTCCTGCAATCCCGCCCTGCTTCTGCGGATAGCATCGGCCACCGATTCGATGGCTTCATCCTGGCCCACAATGCGCTCATGCAGTTTGAGTTCGAGCTGCAGGAGTTTCTCACGTTCACTCAGCAGCATTTTATGCACCGGAATGCCGGTCCAACGCGAAACGATCTCTGCAATTTCTTCGCTGCCAACTTCTTCATTGATCAAAGGATGATCACCTTGAAAATCGTGCAATTTGTTTTTGGCAATGAGGATGGCATTCTCAGCTTCTTTAATTCTTCCGTAACGAATCTCGGCTACCTTACCAAAATCTCCGTCGCGCTCGGCTTTATCAGCTTCAAACTTCAGCACTTCGATGCGTTTTTTATGATTTTGAATTTCATCGAGCAGCATCTTTTCGGCTTGCCAGGCAGCCCGCAGATGGTTTCTTTCTTCGGTCAGGTTTGCCAATTCAGCAGCTATTGTTTTCATTTTTGGCTGATCATTTTCTCTGCGGATGGCTTCGCGTTCAATCTCCAATTGAGTGATCCTACGTTCGAGCTTTTCTAAATCTTCAGGTATCGAATTGATTTCCAAACGCAAGCGAGCAGCAGCTTCATCCACAAGGTCAATAGCCTTGTCGGGTAAGAAACGGTCGGAGATGTAGCGTTGTGAAAGGTCAACAGCAGCCACGATTGCCTGGTCAAGGATTCGAACCTGATGATGCGACTCATAGCGTTCTTTCAGCCCCCGAAGGATGGAAACAGCATCGGCAGCTGAGGGTTCATCAACCAATACTTTTTGAAAACGACGCTCAAGGGCTTTGTCATTCTCAAAATATTTTTGGTATTCCTTTAAAGTTGTTGCACCAATGGTACGCAGCTCACCACGCGCCAATGCAGGTTTTAGAATATTTGCCGCGTCCATGGCTCCCTCACTTTTGCCTGCACCAACGAGTGTGTGTATTTCATCTATGAAAAGCACTATATCGCCATCGCTCTTAATAACCTCGTTAATAACACTTTTCAGCCGTTCTTCAAATTCGCCTTTGTACATTGCACCAGCTATAAGAGCACCCATGTCGAGCGAAAAAATTTGCTTTCCCTTAAGATTTTCAGGCACATCTCCATTCACAATTCTGTGTGCAATTCCCTCAGCAATAGCAGTTTTGCCAACACCTGGTTCACCAATCAAAATGGGATTGTTTTTTGTACGACGGGTTAGGATTTGCAGCACGCGACGTATTTCATCACCCCTTCCGATCACTGGATCGAGCTTTCCGGCAGCTGCGAGTTCATTAAGATTTCGTGCAAAGCGATTGAGCGACTCAAAAGATTGCTCGGCCATCGGACTATCGGCCTTTGCACCATTTCGCAATTGTTCGATTGCCTCATTGAGTGCATGATATTCAACACCACTATCTTTCAGCATCCTTGATGCCAACGAATTGCTATTGAACAAGGCTAAAAACAAATGATCGAGCGAAACAAAATCGTCTCCCCTCTTCTTAGCCAAAGCCGTGGCCTGCTGCAAACTTTGAACCAAATCCTTTGAAAAATACGGTTCTCCTCCTGATACTTTTGGTAATGACCTGATGCTGCTTTCGACAGTTGAAAGTAAAAGCTGCACATCTACTCCAAGCTTCCTTAGAATTTGCGGAATAAGGTATTCATCCGATTGAAGCAATGATTTCAGTAAGTGAATATTTTCAACTGCCTGCTGACTGTTGTCACCGGCTATCAAAACTGCTTTTTCAATTGCAGATTGAGATTTTTGTGTGAATTGATTTAAGTTCATCGTATTCTTTTTTATCCTCAAAACAAATGGCCGGCCAGTTCGCACCTAATTTTAGTTAATTAATTATATTCTATTGATTCACTGTAATTTGAAGAAATGAGAAATGTCTAAAAAAAGAAATAACTGCCATTATGTCTGTTTAAGTAATCATAAATTGTCATATTGTCACACAAAATATAGATGGTAAAGGCTGCTAAAATGTGTTTTGAATTCCTAACTTGCACCAAAATTCTAATGGTCATATGGAACTACAAAAAATCGCGGAAGCAGCAGCCTATATCAGGAGCCGGACGAGCATACAAGCTGAAACAGCAATAATTTTAGGGACAGGTTTAGGCGAAAGCTTTGATATAATCGAAGAAACAGATGCGATCTTTTATGCCGACATCCCTCATTTTGTTGCCTCAACAGTTGAAAGCCATGCAGGCTGTCTCGTTTTCGGCCACATTCATCAACAGCCGGTGGTTGTGATGAAAGGGCGTTTTCATTTTTATGAAGGCTATACGATGGACGAGGTCACTTTCCCGATCAGGGTTTTTAAGCTTTTGGGAATCAATCTTCTGATTGCATCAAACGCTTGTGGTGCTTTGAATGGCAGCTATCAGGCTGGCGAACTGATGCTGCTTGATGATCATATAAACTTTCTACCCACCAATCCGCTTGTTGGCAAAAACATCAATGAACTGGGACCGCGATTTCCTGATATGAGTCGTCCTTACGATCAGCATATCAACAGCATATTAAAAGAAATTGCATATGCCGAGGGTATAACGATGCATGAAGGCGTTTATGCAGC
>DISP01000015.1 GCA_002421995.1 Bacteroidales bacterium UBA6207
GTCTTTATTTCCGATGGCTTCGTTATGTACGTCATTCATGTCAGTCATTTACATTAGTAAAACCTGACACTCATTCTGTACATGCCTCGCCCTCAAAACTTAAAGCTCAAGCACCAGACATTATGGACAGACACTAATTAACAAAGAAAAACTTCTTCCTTTGGAATCAGGCTGCGAAATTAGCAAAAAGGGGCAAACGAAAAGTAGCAAAACCATTAAGCATGTCAAATCAGAACCGATGCGCTGCAAATCAGTCGGTCTTCGTTGTCAGCGTTTTCCATGCTTTGTATTCGGGCCAGTTCCATTCGAGCAATGTTTTTTTCTCCCAGCGTTGAACGAAATCGGCTTTTCGTTCCTGAATAAAATCATAGTATTCTCCTGGCCGGATGTCGTGTCTTTCTGCCGCAAAGCTCTGCTGTGCCTGTTTTATCTGCTCCAGCTCTGCAAGTGGTTTATCGAGAATGGGCAAGGTTTTGTCGGATAGATCAGCCAAAAAAGCGAAATGCACAAAAGATTTTCCGGCATGTCCGAAGTTGTAGCGAGCAATTGTTGTATCCCAGTCAACAAAAGATGAAAGGCTTAGCACAACCAGCATTGCATTGAAGTTTACCCTGAACAAATAAGCAGAGGTCTTTCGTTTCGACACTTTCCGATAAACAGTGTAAAGTCCGTACAAAGTGAGGATGAGAAATATAAGCACGCCTATGCGCTTGTAGGCCAGGGCATAATAGCTGATGTACCAGTAATTTCGGATGGCAACCGAGATGGCCAGCAAAGCATTTTGTGCCAGCCACGCATAGCTGAGTTGCTTGAGAAGCTTGTTTTTTTTGTAAAAGTTGAGGTTTCCCCTGAAGAAATACAGTACAATACCTATCGAGATAAGGATCGAAAAGATCAGCAGATAGGTGCCTTCGTGCACGAATTGTTTGAGGTATTGCCCTTCCCATTCAAAACCTAACCACACGAGCTTGATATCGCTGATGTTCATCACCAGAAGAAGCGCGTTGAGGGCGGCGAGCATGATGAGGGCAGCCTTGTGTTCACTTTTGAGTGAATTGGTTTTGAAGCCAAGAATACCTTGCCTGCGTTTTCGGGTAGCGTCTTCAAGCTGCAGGGCATCGGTTTCGGTGATGGACGGGTTGAAATGCCTGAACAGAAGGAAGTTACTGAATATGAAGCTCCAAAATACGGTTGCGAAAAGTGGTGTATCGAGGTATTTGATAAAAAGCTCGATCTTTTCGGCAATAAACCTGCCGATGTTGCCGGTCCACTGCTCAAACAAGGGATTGGAGTTGCGGTAGATGTTGAAAAAAATCAGTACAGCAATCAGCGGAACGATGATGATGCCTGCTTTGCGGAGATAATAGCCAAGGCTTTTACCATTGAGGCGCACCACCAGGACCTTCTTCAGAAATGCCCATTGCGCATGGAAAAAATTCACGATAGCCTGCAACAAAGCTGCAATAAGCGAGTTGAAACGCGGCCATACCCAATAGCCGGTCAGGATGAAAAACAGCACGAAGTGCATCACATAACCGAATGTGCTGCTTACGAAAACCGTGGCAATTCCGGTGGCAACGAAACCTGCAAAAAGCAGGCGCTGCATCGTGCTGTGAAAAGGCAATTGTTTTGTAAAAGCCAGCCAGGCTATCAGGAATGCTTCGAAAACAAGGAGGTTGAGCCCCATGGTTTTCATATAAAACAACAAACTCATCAACACGGTGCTGACGAGGATAGGTAAAAGGCCGTATTTATTTTTCATGACGCAATGATTTGACAACGAAACAATAACGGCAAATAAATCAGGAAATTATGTGGGTTGTATTCTTTTCGGCAGCGTAGGAGGCTTGCTGTTGTGGTTTGTTTCCGTTTTGGAAATGATTGAAAGTCCTTTCAATAAGCTTGCAAATGTAAAGCTCACTTATAAAAACGACTCGTATATTTGTGTTTTTATGTTGGGTTGCAGACGGTAAATATTTGTTTCAGAAACAAAGCCATCTTAGAAAAATAAGAATTGTTATCAACACGGGTTTCTTCAAAGGAATGTCTTTCAAAAAACACCCCTGTCTATTTTTTAGATGTTGCTTTTCTTTTCGAAATCTCATATTTTGATGCTGGCTCACGAAATAATTCTAATTGCCCATCGGCATTTTTAAAAGGTCGTTTGAGTTGAAATTGCAAAACAATATGCTCTGGAATTGGGAGCTTAACAAGACTTCCCGGCTCAACTTTTATTGCTCCTGAACCATAGCTTTTACCAACAAGAATTAAATTCTCTAATGTATCTGGATGATTTAATGCTTTCCATAGATTGTCAATGTATTCATGGTCATCATAAATTGGGTAAACACAAAGAAAACCAGTCAATGGCAATGCAGCAGCATCATTTTTTATAAATCTTATGTTTCTTCTGCCGAGATAAGCAAACAGCAAGGGTGGTACTTTTCTTTGTTCCATTTTATACCAGGGTTTCCTTTGTTGGATGAGTGATCGTTCTGGAAGTCCCATTTCTTCTCCTGTTTTCAGATAGTCTGTTATGGACTGAGGGTAACTATCTTGTCCGTTTATAGAAAGTAAGAATGTTGGGCGGCTTTCTTTGTCCAATTCTTCGATATCATCAATGGTTAAGCTGCTTTTAGCAGCGTCTTTCGTCCTGCCAACGGCTCTCTTTAGAAACTCACTTGGTATATTCAAATCTTTGACTTGCTGAGCTGTCAAGAAGAAAAATTCATTTGAGCCTGTGGCTATTCCTCTCATAACTTTTGCAAAATCACTCAAATGGTATTTGAAGCCATTATGATTTTGTACAGGTCGTGACAGACCTGTTGCAAGTCCTTCCTTTAGTTGCCGCGTGTTTACTTCTAAACTATCAAAGTCATTTAATTCGAAATTTGAGGATACAAATTGCAATAAATCGTCAGTGTATGCTTTTTTAACTTTAATCCAATGTAATACTTTTTGTGGCTCCGAATTCTTTATCATTAAGATAATTGCGTTGGTATCAACGTTTGGAAAAGGTGTTGCACTTTCATCAAATGTAACTACACACTCAATGCAAAATTTTTCTGAAATCCAATTCCAAAGATTCTTGGCAAATTTACCCTCACAAGTGTCTGATGGCACAATGAAAGCGAGTTTTCCACCCTGAGCTAGGAGATTTAATGCCTGAATAAGAAAGTAAACATGATATCCTGCTCTTCCATCTATTGAATGGCCTGTTATAGATAAAGCTATTTTTTTTAGAAGCATTTTCGTTTGCTCATCAATTCTGTGGTGCCTTATGTAAGGTGGGTTTGCTACAATTGCTCTGAATTTTCTGTTTGGTGGATTTTTAATAAAGTCTCTGTTCTCAACAAAGCACTTTTCTTTGTTATAAATCTTATCGGCCAATACTTCCGGGTCTATATCAATCCCAAAAAAAGCAATATTTTCTTTGTTGAGTGTTAATAACCCTTCAAAGAATGCTCCTCTGCCTGTTGCAGGATCAAAAACCAAATCGGTGTTTTCTGTTACATATGAAACCATTGCTTGTGCTACCCAGCCCGGTGTCCAAAACTGACCTTTGTCTCGAAGAATTTCTCTTTCATTCCAATCAGTTGGAAGTTTCTGATGTGACTTAAATTTTACCATCAAAACTGCTTTAAAATGTTAATTGCTTTAATATCAATGGTTAAAGTGCCGCCTTCAAACTTTACATATGGCAAAATGTGTCCGTTCTTATCTTCTATAAATGCAGGAATTAGCTGGGGTCTTTCGCTTGCTAATCCAAGAGGATATGCATAATGGTAATAGTATTTATAGATGGCTTTTTTAGTTGTGGCACCACCGGGAGCTTGAAAAACTTGTTCGGTTGGAAGAATTAGTCCTTCTGTAACTAATCTTTGTGCTTCATTAAATGAAAGTCCGTAAGCTTTATCAAAAAAAACATGCCAAACATGAATTGGGATTTTATTTTCCTCTTGCCATTTGCTTAATGGAATGCGGTCCTCCTCCTTAATGATTACTGTAGGAAGGACTGCGGTTTTTGCAAGACCCATTTTACCGCCAAGCCGCTTTTGGGCCTTCATTGGGGTCTTATAGTCAGGCATTTTCTCAGCAACCCATAATGAGTTTTCGCATTCTACAGCTATGATTGCCTTTTGAACAAGTAACTGAAGTTTGTCTTCTGTTACAAAAGGAAGTTCTTCCTCCCCACCGATCTTCGATAAAAAGTTTTCAACAAAATCTTTATCAGAGTTTCTGAATACTAATAGGTCAGGGCGGTTCATATCACCAAGACCTGCTGCTTCCAAACGTTCAAAGTACAATTCAAATGCTCTTACATCATCAGTTGGAGCAGTGCCGCTTGGTCCGTATGCAATCGCATAAAACTCACCAGTTTTATTAACTGCGTCTATGAGTCGCTTTTCGCTCCATACACCCTGCGACCACCTCATCAAGAAGTCACTACCACGTAGCTTTCTTGGATTGAGCCAAAAGTCTGCCCATGATATTTCTTTAATGCCTCTTAGTTCAAGTTCAATATCCTCTGTTGAAACTGACAAGTTTAGTTCAAATGGATGCATCTCTTTTCAATTTTTTTCAAAAATACTCATTTTTTGCCTGAATCATGGTTAAAAGTCCGTTTTACTAACTTTGCTCTTGCCTGATTTATTAGAGAGCCAACGATTAATCTCAAATACAAAACGCTTCTATTAACTTCGATTTATACTTATAATTCACAGTTAGTAATGGAAATTAATAGGCTCATTCGCCTTTTTGGCTTATGTTAACTATTGAAATGTCCATTGCTTATTTTCAAACTTATAGAGCAATTAAACTGCTTGCGGTTCTCTTATCAGCCCAAATCTGAATCTTACCTGTCTGGCATTCCGGGGCAAAAAAAAGAAAACGGGAGTTTCCCCCCGTCTTCACTAACCAAATCACAAAAAATAAAAAACCAATCTATTCATTTTCTCAAGGTGGTGGCATTGAGCCCGGAGGCGGCATATTGCCCGGCGGAGGTGGCAGGTTTTTGGGCATTTCCCTAACATCGGCTTCGCCACCGTTTTTAAAGTATTTCAAATTCCAGGTCAAAGTGACCATGGCATATTGCTTCAATACGTTTGACTGCACATCTTCGGTATAGGTTTCGGCAACCGTCCGGCTGATGCCTAAGTTTTGGTTCAGGATGTCGAAGGCAGAGATTTTGGCTTCGAGCGATTTGTTTTTCAAGAACTTATAGCCCAAATAGGCATTCCAGAGCACATAGTTTTCGCTGCTGCTTTGGCTCAGTCCTGTATAGTTGATCTGGCTGGCATCGGTGCTAAAAACCATGCGCTCGAGGAAGTTCCATGTGAGGTTGAAGGTGATGCGGTGGTTGTAGTAGTCGGTAGCCGGACGGCTGGGAAGGCTGTTGCGCACCTGGTTGAAGCTTCCGTTGTAGGCTAGCGAAAAGTCGAGGTTTTTGCTGATGTTGCTGCTCAGGTAAAAACCGCCGTTATAAACGTGGTTGTGCGAGCGGTTGAATGCATCGTTGAGCAGCGACGGGCTGTTGATATAGGTGTATCCCGCGTTCAGGTTCATATTGCTTTTGATGGCTGTGAGCGGAAAGCTGTAAACCAGAAAACTGCGTGCAGTGAAATAGCTG
This sequence comes from Bacteroidales bacterium UBA6207, assembly GCA_002421995.1. GTDB lineage: Bacteria > Bacteroidota > Bacteroidia > Bacteroidales > F082 > JALNZU01. The sequence goes on from DISP01000015.1 coordinate 5,630, forward strand.
TCGAGGTTCACCGGAACGATCAGCTGACTGCCCTTGCTCACGGCATAGCCGTTGATAAGCGTGTCGGAACGCAGCAGTGTTGTGGCATTGCCAATGTAGTCTTTGGTGAGTTTTGCATTGACAAAAAGATAAAGGTGCTTGGCCTGACGTGGCGTTCCCTTGCCCGTGCGCAGATTCCACTCATGGTCGTAAGCCGGATTCAGTGCGATATTTCCTGTTTTGACTATCTGCGGATTGGAAAGATCGGGCACAGGCTGCAGCTGCGAGATGGTGGGGTTGTTGGCCGATGTACGGTAAAAGAAGTTCAGGTGACCGGCATCTTTTGACCGGAAGGTGATGGAGGCCGATGGCAAAATGTTGTTGTACGACCGGCTGATATCGCTGATGGCCGGAAATGTTTGTTTCCCGGTTATGCTTTGCTGTTGAAACTCGGCACCGGCGGCAAAATTCCAGTTGTTGAGTCTGTAGCGGTAATTGAGTCCGCTGCGGTGACTGCTGTTGTTGTTCGTATAGTCGTTTGAAAGGAGTGTGTCGGTGGTCATGGCCGTTGGATCAAGCAACAGGTCGTAGGAGGTTTTTTTTGCATCTTCGGTGGAATAGCCTGGTTTGTAGCTTATTGCGAGTTGTCCGTTTTTCCCGATGGGTTCGGTGTATGTCAGGTTACCGGATAGTCTCGTCCCGTTGCTTGTGCTGTTGTATGTTTGATCCAACAGGAGCGTGTCGGCATATACATCACTCAACCCGGTGTTTTGGATGGTTCCGTCATTGTCGCGTTTGTCGAGTCGGCCGGTGAAGCTGACTGAGACGGTGCGTCCTTCTTTCTTGAACTTATGCAGAAAGGTGAGGTCGTTCACAAATTGCAAACCAACGTTGTCAATGTCAGTTTCGTAGCGGGTGTTTTTGTTGATGTTTGCCATATCGCTGCTGCTCAGGGTCTTCACTGTCGAAACGGCATGGTTGTCCTGAATGGTAAGACGCGGCACCCAGATGAGGCTGTTCATGGAGTCGATGCTGTATTCGAGCCTGAAATTGAAGCGGTGGTTGATGTTGTCGGTGTTGGTGCGGCTGTCTTCGGTATAGCTTAGGTTGTTGGATGTGAAGTAGTTTCGTATGGCATTCGATACTGTTTCGGTGGATGTTTTGTTGAAGAAATAGTTGCCGCTTACCTGTACCTTTTCCGACCATTTATCAATGTAGTTGATGCCAAAGGCATTTGTTTGTGCGATGCCGTTTTGCTGTCCGCTGAATAGGGATGACCCTCCGCTGCCACCTCTGCCACCGGGTCCGCCGCCGCTGCCTCTTGAGCCTCCGCTGTTGCTCATCACACTCATGATGTCGGAAACAGAGAAGTTTTGCTGGTTCACATTGTTGCTCATCCCAATGAGCGACACACGGCTGCTGCCTTTGAAGCGGTTGAGGGTGAGTCCGGCATTGTATTTTTCATCGGGCCCTATTCCGGCATAGATTTTTCCGAATGTGCCCTCACGTTTATCCGAACGGGTTACGATGTTCAGTGTTTTTTCTTCGTTGTTGTCTCTGAATCCGGTAAACAACGACTGGTCGCTGGCCTTGTCAAACACCTGAATCTTGTCAACCATTTCGGCAGGCAGGTTTTTGAGGGTCACAGCCGGATCGTCTCCAAAAAACTGTTTTCCGTCAACCAGCACTTTTTTCACCTCTTCGCCATGAACTTTCACTGTAGTCCCGTCAACGGTTACACCGGGCATTTTTTTCACCAGATCTTCTGTGGTGGCATCCTGATGTGTTTGAAAGGCAGCTGCATTGAATTGTACAGTGTCTCCTTTTTGCTCCACACGCTCCACAACCTCGGACACTTCCACTTCTTTCAGACCAACAGCACTTTGTTTGAGCACTATCACAGGCAGGTTCAAATCGTTTTTATCCACTTTAATGGTTTGTGTGTGGGTGGCATAACCAACAAAGCTTACCGACAGCTCATAGGTGGCTGCGCGAAGCTTGTTCACAGTGAACCAGCCGTTTACATCGGTGGTGGTGCCACGGGTTTTGGTGTTGTCGTTGCTGCGCACGAGCTGCACATTGGCATTTGGAATGGGTTTACGCTCATCGGCATCTATCACCCTGCCTTGTACTGCCTGCCCCTGTGCCTGTGCGCCAAGCATGAATGCCATGGCAGCCATCAGCAGCCAAAGCCGGAGATGTACAGCTTTTTTTGACACTGAGAAAGTATTGCCTTGCTGTTTAATTGTCATTGTATTGGAGTTTAAACAGTTTTTTTATCGTTGTTTCTGTTGAAAGAAGCTCAAAATCCGGACGTTCGCCTCCGCGTTGTGCTCCGCTTCCATGATCACTGCCTGGTCTTGATCCTCCCATCGGCCTTTCTCCCTGCATTGGTCTTTGCTGCGGCATGTTTTCGGGCCGTTCAAATGCCGGCAAATGGAAGGTCAGGCTGATAACCCTGTCTTTGTCTTTGGGCGAAAGCACTGGTTTAAAAAAGGTTTTGAATGGTATAACGGCTTCATAAACAAACTCTTCACCACGTTTCACTTTCACCTTGGCCTGGATTCCTGATGGGTTTTGAAGTGGCGTTTCGCCATCGGGGATATGTATAAAACCTTTGAGCATCATCTGATCCGGTTCGGGAAAACGGCCTCTTTCACTGCTGCCTCCACGCCGTTCGCCCGGCTGTTGTGCATCGTCGGGCCGGCGAAAAGCCTGCATTCTTGGCATCGGAAAACCGATCACTGCACGCATTTTCTTTTTTGATGTGGTGTCGAGTCCTATTTCGAGCCCCGCAAGCATGAGTTTCTGCATCATGGCATTGTCGTAGGTTTTCATCACGATGTAAAGGTTTTCGTCGTCATTACCAATGTAATACAACATTTTTATTTCTGAGAGATACCTGCTCAGCTCGGGATATTCATCGGTTTGCCCGTCGGCAACTACCGGCATGTGTTGCCATTGTGTTGGTTCTGCATTTTTTTGTGCCTGAAGGCTGCCCCAGCTCACAACAAGCAGCAAGGCGGCGAGTATTCGGGTTAACTTGCTCATAGCAATTTGATTTATTCCTGTTTAATTTTTCTTTACTTCCAGATAGAGGGTATCTGAACTTAAGCCTGTAAAAATACCATATCCGTTTGAGATACTCGTTGACGGATTGGTTAAATTGAGCGAGCTGCTGCTGTTTTGTTCATAGAGTGCAGCGTAATCGGGCAATACATGAAACAAAATGATCCGGTGCAAGCCAAAATACTCAAATTCCATGGGCCGCAACGATTCGCGGTTGTTGCTCGTCGGAGCTTTTCTAAAGACGAAAGCCGGACGGTCTTCATCGTCGTCAAGCTCCCTGATGGGTTCGGGATCGGTCGAAGTATTCTCGATGATGATGAGGTAGTATGAATTGTCGGGGTTCGACCAGCTTATCTCAACCGGCTCGGGCATCTCGCCCATGCCCGGAAATCCGGAGGTTGAATCTATTTTTGAAAGGTAAATTTTTGTCACCGACTGGGTCATACTGTCTGGCTTTGAGGGAATATAGGTGAATGCCTTCACCGTTTTTTCGTTGAAATCAAACTTGAGCGAAAACGTATCGCCTTCAGCCATTGAAATGCCGGGAGCTGTATAAATGCCGTCGCCTGAAGGTGTCATTATCACGGTGTTGTCGCCATAATTCAATTCCATCCCGATTTGGTCTATTTCATCGGCGGAGTAGGTAACAGTGGTGGAGAAGGGCACCTGTCGGCTCACTTTTACCGTCAGATCGGTTCCGGGTAGCAGATATGCTTCCACAATTGGCGTATCGGTGAAATTGCTGTTTTCTTCCTTGTTGCACGAAGCAAGCAAAGCGAGCACCCCGGCAGCGAGGATAATGAGCTGTCTGATGGGTTGTGCGTTTAGTGGATGTAGTTTGATTGTCGCCATTTTTTACCTGAGTTTGAGTGAAAGTGTGATGTTGGGCATAAAACCAAGGTAGTTGACATCGGTTTCGATGATGGTGCCATCTTCGATCAGGAATTGTTTGTACCAGACATTTTTTCTGTCGTAGAGGTTGAAGATTGAGGCGCCGATATAGCCGTATTCCCTGCGTTTTTTATCACCTTTGAGTCCGCCAAGGAGTTTAAATGTGGCCGATATGTCGGCGCGATGATAATCAGGCAGTCGCTGGCTGTTTTTGTCGGTGACGGTGAAAAAGTCCTGTGTTGTTCCATCGAGCAAGGTGATGGTATAGGCACCCGAAGGGGCTGTGTAGGGCCGGCCGGTGGCAAAAACCCAGGTGGCGGAAAAGTCCCACCGGCGATACTTATAAAGCGCCACAGCCTTAAACTCATGCTTCACATCCTGGTTGGCTGCAAAAAAGCCGTCGCCATAAATATCGAAATGGTTTTTAGCTTCACCCAGGGTATAGGCTATCCAGCCGTTGAACTTTCCCGAAAGTTTTTGAGCCATCAGTTCAAGGCCTTTGGCATAGCCGTTGCCGCTGAAAAAATTTTCGTCGTAACTCACTCCCATCGGACTTGGATTGAACCGCAACGAATACTCCGTCAGGCTGTTGATATTTTTGTAATAGGCTTCTGCCGAAAACAGATAGTTGTTGTCTTCGTAAGAGAGTCCGGCAATGTAATGTGTTGCTTCGCTCACCGGAACTGATTTTTCATCGGACAGCAGCCAGAAATCGCGACTGCCCGAGAGGATGTCTTCACGCGTGACGCGGTTGGCAAACTGGTAGTATTGGCCCGTGGCAGCATTGAGCGAGATGTTTTCGCTGATGAAGTATTTCAGCGCGAGCCTTGGCTCGGGATAGGCTTTGGCGGTGTTGCCGAAATAGCTGATGCGCAGGCCCGGTGTCAGGATGAGCCGGTCGCTGAAAAGTTTTGTCTTGCTTTGCAGATAAAGCCCGGCCAAGGCAGCTTTGTTGCTTCTGTTGAGTACATCGCTGGTGTCGTTTTGCGCGTAGTTGTAGTCAATATCAAAATAGGTGGCAAAGGCGCCAAATTGTATCTTGCTGTGCCTGAATGCATCCCATTCATAGTCTGATTTCAGACTGAAATCCTTGAGGTCGTTGTTTTCGATCACACCGGTTTTTGTTGTCACGGCTTCGTCATCATCGTTATAGGTGGTGCGTTCCTGTGTGCGGTCGCGCTGACTGAAATAGTTGGAATAGCTTGCAAGGGTGTTTCCATAAATTTTCTCGTTCCATTTTCTTCCCCATTTGAGGCTGCCGCCGGTGTTGCCATAATTGGTAAGGTCGGTGGAGTTTGAGCCAAAACGTGCATTACCCATCCCAAAGCCGGCAGCGGAGAAGGCACTTCCGTTGTCAAGCTTGTCGGCGCCATTGAAAATACTCAGCGAAACCACATCGCGGTCGGTAGGGCGGTAGGTCATTTTGGCGTTGAGGTCATAAAAATAGGATGTAACCTCTGTTTCGGTTGAGAAACGACCCATTCCTCCGCCTTCGCGCGGCACCTCGTAGGATGAGGTGGCGCTGAATTTGTCGAAAATCTTGTTGTACAGAAATCCTTTATAGGATTTGCGGAATGCAACAATGGACGTAAACTTTTTGCCAACCGGCACTTCTGCAAACACATTGGTGCTGAGCAAACTAATGTCGCCACCCACGTTGAAACGCTTGCTGTTGCCGTCTTTTCCGGTGATTTCGGTAACGCTTGACAGGCGTCCGCCAAATTTTGATTCAAAGCCGCCTTTGTACAACTGCACATCTTTCAGCGCGTTGGAGTTGAAGGCGCTGAAAAAGCCATACAAGTGATCCACATGATAAATGCTGAAACCATCGTAAAGCACCAGATTTTGGTCCGGCGTTCCGCCACGGACATACAAGCCGGAGGAAGATTCGTTGCTGGCGCTCACGCCGGGCATCAGCTGAAACGACCGCATCACATCGCGTTCGCCGGTGTTGGGCAAGGTTTCTAATTTTTTTGGTGAAAGCTTCATTGTTGCCACTTCCAGACGGCCGTTGAGCACCATGTCTTCGCGCTTTCCTACTACCGTTACCGTTTTGAGCGAGACGGCTAAAGGCGCAAGTTCAACAAACAATTGTTTGACAGGTGTTTCGGGTGTGAGAAACACTTCGGTGGTTTGATAACCAACATACTGAACCAACAGCACGCTTGTGTCGCTGGGGACTTTCAGCAAGGTGAAATAGCCATCGGCATTGGCCGAAGTGCCGTTGGTGGTGCCTTTGACCAAAAGCGTTGCAAAGGGCAGGGCCTCACCCGTTGACCGGTCTTTGACCATACCCGAAAGCGTGAATGCATGGCGGGTGGGTGCGCCAAAATAGGTTTTCACGGCTTTTTCGAAAACACTTTCGTTATCAGTCATTTTGTTGTCTTCGACATAAAAGGTTCCGGTGCCGTCTTCTTTTATCTGACGGTGATAGTTTTCATAATCAATTTGTGTCTCTCTGAAGAGCGTTGATACATTTTGATCAGTTGTTGTCTCGTTGTCAGCCGGGCTATTCTCCGGGTATTTGATTGCAGCGAAAATAGTGTTCAATTTTGATTCCTGCAGTTGCATCACACTCATGCTGGTGTCGCGCAGCTTGAGAAAGAGGTTGTCGCGGCCGTAATAATAGTTGTAGGTGAGCAGGCTGGCAAGCGATTCGATACAACGTGGTTGCCGTTGCTGACCGGCTTTGTTTCCGGGGAGAAACACGAACATATAATGCTGAAATTGAGCCTCGTTGTACACAGAGTCGCTTTGAAAAGCTTCGATGGCTGTTTCTCCGGTTTTGCCGACAATGAATACAAAAGGTCGTTTGATGGATTGGTAAACACCATCGGGTGAATAGCAGATGTAATCCATAAAGCATTCATTGCCCGGATTGTTGAAACTGTATTCTTTGTGTTGTGCCAAAACATGGCTGCCGATAAGCAGCAGCAAAATCGCCGGAAACACTTTCAGTGCTTTGAGTGGCTCGCGTTTGGTTTTTTCTGACATTCTTGTGCTTGTGGATTTGATGCAGCAAAAGTATCTCCACACTACAACGTGAAAAAACGGAATAGACAAACCGCCTTATTCTATCGAAGAACAGCAGTTATAGAAGTTTGAGGAAGTATTATGAGGGAGGAAAATGATGGAATCCTATTTCACCGACTGCCCCGAGAGGTATTCCTGAAAACGCTCTTTGTATTGGTCGGCCACGGTGATCCGCAATTTGTCCGACATGATCACCTGATTGCGTTCAACAGCAGTTATTTCGTTGAGTGCTATGATATATGACCGGTGGATGCGCATGAAACTGCTTGCCGGCAGTATGCTTTCAAGGGTTTTAAGGCTCATCAGCGTGAGGATGGCTTTCGGATTGTTTTTGGTTATGATTTTGATATAATCTTTCAAACCTTCGAAATAGATAACCTGGTTGAAATCAATTTTAACGAGCTTATACTCCGATTTCACGAAAATGTAGTCTCTGTTTTCTTTGTGGTTTTCTGTGGCAAAAGTCCGTTGCTGAAACCACTCTGCAGCCCGTGTGGCAGCGCGCAAAAACTCTTCGTAATTGTATGGCTTCAGCAGATAATCCAGTGCATTCACCTTGTAGCCTTCGAGGGCATATTCATGAAAAGCTGTTGTGAAAACAACCTTGATGCGCTTGTCGAGCAGACGCGAAAGTTCCATCCCGCTGAGGTCGGGCATTTGTATGTCAAGAAAAATCAGCTGAATGTCGCTTTGCTGTATCATTTCCAATGCTTCAACAGCGCTGCTGCAGGCCTGCATGAGCTCCAAAAATGGTGTTCTGCGCACATAACGATCCAGCATTTCGAGCGCCAGCGGTTCATCGTCAACAATAAGACATCTCAACTTGTTCTCCATAACACTTACAATTGATTTTCGGAGGGCATTTCGGCAGCCGTAAGCCTGAGCTGCAAAGTTGCAACAAACATTTCGTTTTCAACGGTGGTTGATAAGCTGTTCTGACCCGGATAGAGCAGTTCGAGTCGCTTGCGCAGGTTTGACAAACCAATGCCCGAGCCGCTTTTGTCCGAATCAACCTTTGGATAATTGGTGTTGATGCCCACAAAGAGCAGATTTGACCCGCTGACTGTGATCTCGAACCTTATTTCGGATTTTTTGGTGGCCGAAACACCATGCTTGAAGGCGTTTTCGATGAGCGGAATAAACAGCAGCGGTGCCAGCTGCCAATGCCGGGCCTCAATCTCCGGAAATGAATAGATAAGCAGTGTTTTGTCGGTCTGCCGCAGTTTCATCAGCTCTATATAGCTCACAATGAAGCGTATCTCTTCGTCCAGACCAACGGTTGTTCTGCCTGTCTCGTACAACAAATAGCGCATCATCCGGCTCAGGCCATGGATGGCTTGTTGTGCTTTTGGTGCCGAGGTTTCAACAAGCGAATAGATGTTGTTGAGCGAATTGAAGAAAAAATGCGGCTGTATCTGGTAACGCAGGTTTTGAAGCTCCGACTCAAGCTGTGCACGCGACGCCTCCTTTTGGGCCTCTTCGCTGCGAAACCAGTTCTCGACCGAACTCACGGCAATGGCAACGATGGTTGGAACAAGCAGTGATAGCAATCCTTTCACCCAGAAAAACCTGAAAGGCGGCATCCCGGGTTTGTCGGGTGGTGGATTGGGCCGGAATCCCTTGTCTTTAAAAAATTCTTTGCCCGGCTCTGCAAACACCTCGGTATGAATCAAATCGTTGAACCACAACATCAGCGCCAGCAACAGAAGGTTGATGACAAAAAAGACAAGAAATTTCTTCTGCATGAAATATTTCCTGATTAACCAAAGGTAATTGATGTAGAAAATAACGGCATACTGACTCATCTGCAGCCAGTTGAGCTTAAGCATCCTGAGGTTACGCTCAGTGTCGTGTTCCTCATACATCATGATAAGCAAAGGAAACAGCAACAACAAAAACCACACTGACGCATGTAGCAGTATTTTACCTTTTGTGGTGTTGTAGTGGATTTTCATGCAACAAATGTAAGGCTATGTGATTGAATGGCAATAGAAAATAGACAGACGCCGGTTTTGTGCCGACCAATGATTACTTCTTTTCGCCCAAAGGCGAAATGCAAAGAACCTGCGATGCGGCACGTTGCAACCCGGCCCCGAAGACAAAAGTGCTTGAAATTTTCAGTTGGTCTTCGCTGTGCTGTCGCGCAGCTCATACACCCCGACATTGATCGTGAACGGAAAATGCACGCTGTCAACACGCACAAAGGTGGTGTCGAGGTAGCGGAAAATCTGTTCGTTTGGCTGGGCTATCACACCGTCCTGCACATAGATAACCCTGCGGTTGGGATAGTCGCGTATGAACCAACTGGCGTTGGTTTGATTCCAAACACGAAACACATCGTTCTTTTTCAGTGTGTTATAAATGTCTTCGTGATCCATAAAAAGAGTACGATCATAGTAATACGCAAATTGAAGCTCTGACCATTTGGGATAAATAATGATGATATCGCCTTCTTTTTTAATGCTTTTCACATATTCAATGGATTTTTTCAATTCGCGGTAGCCGGTTGACCGGGGCAGTATTTGAAGGTAATAATACATCGAAGCTAAAACGAAAACGGAAACAAGGGGCAGTATAAACTTGTTTCGGACAAACAACAGATCAATCAAGGCGCCGGCTAACAAATACATGCCGATGGTGGTGAACAGGGTGTATCGTCCGTTGAACATGGGAATTTTCCATGAAACAAAAAACATGACCGTGTATGGCACAATCCACCAAATTAGCAGTGTGACTGCATGAAGCGAAAAATAGGCTTTTCTCTTCAAAATGAGGTTGATCGTCAAAAACACCAGCCCTGCACCAAGGGTATAGAGCACGATCCAAACAAAATACTTTGAATTTAGAAAGGCATACAGGTGATTGATGTAATCAAAAGGTTTTGGATACTCCACATAGGTGCCATATTTTTTGGATATCAGAAATTGATTCACAAGCACCCAAAGCATGGGGATGAAGCCCAGAAAAGTGTAAAGCTGCGGTTTGTAGTGCGACCACAACGTTTTGTAACTTCTGAGGTATAAAAGATTGCTCAGCAATTGCGAAAACACAACAAACCACCCGAAATAATGGGTGTAAACCAGCATAATGTTCGATGCCACAAGTCCGGCAAGGGCTTTGCGGTCGTTGCGGTTTTTGATATATCCGAGATAAAAATAGAGCGAGGCTGCTGTTTCTAGTGCCTTGAGCGAATAGGCGCGCGTTTCGAGTCCGTGAAAAAAATGTGCTGTTGAAAACAAAAAAAAGCCCGAAGCAATGATGCCGGCCCAGAAACTGAAAAAGCGCTTGCCGGTGAGATAAACAAACACAACTGTCAAAGCATTGAATATCAATGGAAGAAACCTTACAGATGCAGGCTCCAGCCCGAAAAGCTTTATCCAGAAATGAAGCAAAAGCATAAACAAAGGAGGCGTAGGCTCTCCTTCGGTGGAGATCTTTATGATGTCAATCACTCCTTTTTGCGCGTTGTAAATTGAGTAGGGTTCATCGAGGCTGATGTCGCGCACATTGATATAAGGCAGCTTCCAGAAAAAAGCTACCAAAAATAAAACAGCCGGCAGATAGCGGTTAAGCAGCTTGCTGTTTTCTTCAAATTTCATGAAATCTAAGCCGTGAAAGCGCATCTTTCTATAGAATTATGTAGTTTTTTATTGATGAAGCTAATTTGGCGCAAAGGTAACAATGGTATTCATTGGCAGAACCTGAAGCCGCGTTTTTGACCTGAAATCACAAATTTATTTCACATCAAAGCCGGCATCATAAATTGGCAGGGGAGTGTTGAGGTTGAGGTGTTCTTCTTCGTTGCGCAGCAGCATAAACCGTCCTTCAAGTCCGTTGTTCAGCAAATAGGTGCTCACAGCCTCATCCCTGCGCTGGTTCACAGCTTCAACCAGTGCGTCAGCGGCATCTTTGCCTCCAATCACTTTAATACATTTGTCCTGCAGGCTCACCGCCGGACTCGTGAGTTGGGTTTTCTGAATCAGCCATTGTCCGAAGATGCTGTCGTTGGGCGAATACAACCTGAGGCTGTCGGCCGGCAGACTTCCTTCTGCGGTCATGTTGCCGGGTCCGTTTTTGGCAGCAATCCAATGTGCGAGTGCAGTGCGCACAGCCATTTCATCGCGTTCGAGCTCTTTGTTAAACCGCAGCGTGAGCTTGAGGCTCATCTCGGGTTTTTCGGTCAGCACCTTTATCATGGCATCGAGTGGTTTGCGCTGTGCTGCCGCAAGGCTGTCCTGCAGGGGATCGAATGTCACCATTTTCAAATCTTCCGGATTACCGCCAATGGCTTTTGCCAGCATGTCGTAAGGTGTTGTCACGGCTTTTATGAGCAGGTTTTTCAGTACTGTGAGTGCGGCTTTTCCCCATTTGTAGTCAGGATCTTTCAGGCTGCCTTTGATGGGTATTTCGAGGTCAATGTTTCCCTTGCGGTCGCGAAGTATGGCCACGGCCAGCCTGACGGGTATGTTGAAAGCCGAATCGCTTTTCACCTTGTCGCCCACCTTTATTTGTTTTACAATGAGTCGGTTGCGGCTGTCAAGCGCACCCTCTTTCACCGATGTTTTGCTGCTGAACGAGATGTCGCCACGCCAGAAAGGATGCGCCACATAGTATTTGGTATAAGGATTGAAGATGCTCATCGTCAGGCTGTTGATGTTGAGGCTGAGGTCAAAATCCTTGTAGTTTGTGTTGTCAACAGCCAGATTGGCTTTCACATTGCCATAGCGGTTCATCAGCGTGCTGATATCGAATTTCACTACCTTGCTCGAATCGTTGAAACTGGCTGTTTGTGCCTGAAACTGCTCAAAAAGCACCGAGAATTTTTCGTTTGTCAAAAAGTCGTTGTAAACGATGGTTCCGTTTTCGATGGCAAAGCGGTTCATGCCGTATTCGTTTTTCGCATACTGCTCGGCTATCTCTCCCACTAAGTCTGCAAGCATCAAAAAGGGGTTCACCGCAGATGCAGCTGTTCCTTCGGTGCCGGCAAGGGTTTGAATCCCTTCTGCCTCGGGGTCCGTCATCTTCATGAGGCTGCTGAGGTTGTCGCCTTCGGGCGTCATCGTAAACAGCAGGTAGGGTTCGGAGAGTACAACATTATCAAAACGGTAGAGGTTGTCGGAGGTGTTCACCGAATCAATTTCGATGGAGAACTGTTTCCAGCCTAACTGCTTGTCGTTGAATGCGTCGGTAAGCACGAAGTCGTCGAGCAGAAATTTTCCCCGTAAGGCTATCATGCTGGGGTGATCTGCGTTGCCTTTGAGCTGCATATGTGTGCTGAAGAGCCCGTCGGCCCTGGTGCTTGTAATGTAGTCGGCAAAATAGGGAAACAGCGGACTGGTGTTGATTTCCTGCGCCTTCAGGTTCAGGAAGTAGTCGTAGGTGGTCAGGTTGTAGTCCATCGCGGCATCCAGCTTCCCGGCTCCGTTCACAAGGGCGTTGGCTTCGATATGTATCAGATCGTTGTTCCAGGCCAGTCCGCTGAGCAACAGCTCACCCTGACTGAGCAACAGCTTCACGGCGGGTTGTTTGTTGTTGTAGCGCAGTGTTGCATGTGTGAGCCGGATTTTTCCAAGGCTGTATTGAAGGGTGTCGGTCGAGGGGCTTGCAAGGCTGTCTTCGGCCAAAAGGGTTTCGAGCAGGTCGTCAAAGTTGAATGCATAGCCTTGCTGGTCAATGGTGGCTTCGAGCGTGTCAACAAGGATTGAATCAATATGGTATCTTCCTGTGATGAGTTTACCGATATCTAATTTGAGCTGTGTGTGACCGGCATACACAAAAAGCTGTTTCTGGTCTTGCTCCATCAGCCTGATGCCACGGGCTTCGATATTTCCGGTGAAAAGGTTGATGCGAAGCTCATTCAGATAGAGTTTTCGGCCAAGGAAATCAGGCGCATATTTTTCAATGGCCCAATGGGCAATGGGTGCGATGAAAAGCAGCAAAGCCACTATCAACACCAACAACAGGCCTGCCAGCACAACCAGGCCATTGACAAGACGTCCTGCATTCCGAATCAATTTCATGGGTTATGATTTTGCGATGAATCAAAGAGCTTTTTCCTGTAAGCAAAGGTACATATTAATGGTTGATTTGTTGATTTGTTGATGGGTTGATTTGTTG
>DISP01000234.1 GCA_002421995.1 Bacteroidales bacterium UBA6207
CATCATCAGGATAAAAGACAAACCTCAGCGTATTGATTATCAGCCTTACCGCCGGACTTGATTTCAACAGAAGCGAGTCGGAAGAAACAACTCCAATACCACACGAACTCAGAAATGCTGCAATGATATTGCCCTCAGCCTTCTTTCGGACTAAAACAGCAATATCACGGAGGCTAAAACCCTCTGCGATCTGTTTTTGAATGATTTCAAGCACCTGTTTTCCAACACATTCGTTCAGGTCGGGAAACGACAAATCTTCTCCATCAATAAAAGAAATCTCAACCCTGCCCGGTTTAGTATTAGAAACAGCTTTTTGCTGCTGACCATCATAAACTTTTCTGAACTCATTGGTTAGACCTGAAGAGATAAAGTCGAAAAAATCGTTGTTAAAATCAACGATCACCTTTGAGGAACGATAATTGGTGTCGAGTTTCTTCTCAGAATAATTGCTGATAAAGGTTTTTTCGACCCGCAAAAGGCCAGGATTGTTATTCGCCTTGTAAATCGAGGGTAAGTTTAAAAACTGTTGAAACTCGCCACTTCTGAACCTGTAGATGGACTGTTTCCCATCCCCGACAACGAGGTTGGCGTTTCCTGAAGCCAGGGAATTTTCTATCAACGGAATGATGTTCTGCCATTGCAAGACCGAAGTATCCTGAAACTCATCAAGCATAAAACTTTTCAATTTTTCACCCAACCGTTCATAAATATATGCAGCCGGGCTTGCAAACAAGACGTTGGCAATCCTCTTGTTAAACTCTGAAATCGGAACCTGCTGATTTTTAACAATCAATTCCTGGACAATGTCAGCGATTCTTTTTTGCAGTGCAATGGAATAAATGTTTTTGCGCAATAACAGACAAACACGGTATTTTTGATAATCTGAAGAATACGTATTCTGAATTCGTAAAAACAATAACAATACCTGATCGGCAACAACAGAAAATCGCTGCAATGTCAGGGTACTGGCTGATTTTCCGAGAAATGGATTGGCTTTATCAAAACTGTTTTTGACCGTCTTCTGTTCAAAAGTTTTTGCAATTTGCCCGTTTGAAAACTTCATCAATACTGACCAAATACCTGTAGATTTACCATCCATGTCGTCAACAGACAAGCCGGCATTTGTCAATAGATTCAATATTGAAGCCGCGCTTTCACGGATTGTTTTTTCAAATCCATTGATAAAACCGAATATTTCTGATCGTGCATGTTGAAAATCCTGCCGGTTAATGGCGTCTAAACGAGGCAACTCAAAAAAAGACTCTTCTGTAAGTAGTTCTTTAACGTAGTAAATCATTGAGTGATCGAAACGCCAACTTGATTCGTTTTCAAAACTGTCTTCGATCAGGTTTAACAACAAAGTTGTAATAAATTCATCTTCACCCACTTTTGCAATAAGCTCGTCAACCAGCTCTCTCGATAGCGCTGCTTCTTCAATTTTAACTTCAAACAATGCGGGCAGCCCTAAATCCCGTGCAAATGTTTTTACCAGACGATGGGTAAAAGAATCAAGTGTCACGATGTTAAAATCATTGTAGTGATGGAGAATGGATGTAAACACCTGTCCGGCTTCAGCACTGAAATCCGAGGACGAGGTCAATCCGCGATCAACAAGCTGATTCACAAGCGCTTTGCGTTCGTCAGAGGATTCACCATCCTTGTTGATCAACAGGAAGAGTGCCTTTAACACCCTGCTTTTCATCTCATTGGCTGCCTTATTGGTAAAAGTAGCCGCAAGGATATTGCGATAGTAAGTCGGATTTTTTAAAACCATCAACAAATACTCGAGCACCAATGTGTACGTTTTACCCGAGCCGGCAGATGATTTGTAAACCGTTAACGTCATGGATGACTGAAAATAATCCTGGAACTTGCCCTCTTCTGTTTGTGGACAATTTCCAGCACATAAATGCCGGGCTTGAAATCAGAGGGATAAAAAGGAAGGTCAATTACACCGGCATTATCTCTGATGATCAAAGCTGATTCGGCAACAGTGACACCAAGGTGGTTAATAAGTTTCATCACAATTTCGCCTTCTTCAAAATCAGAAATTGTTACCCTGGCTGATCCGGTAACAGGATTGGGAAATACGATTGCGCTTACAATTTTCTCTTTCTCGGATATGCCAACCGATAAGTCTCTCAACGAATCCTGGTAAAAAACAGTTGATCCTAAGAGCTGATCATCAGTATATTGAAGAACCGGAACTTTTTTATTTTTAGCCATCCATTTGTATTCGGTGTAGTTTCGTTCGATCATCATACCTTGTGCAGCAGTATCTATATACACGCTGTCTCTTTCATACACAATGGATTTTAGCCGCAACACTTCAAAACTTCCATAAGGTGTTGTCAGGTTTCCCCAGCCATCCGCAACTGTTTGTCGGTTACGTTGTATTGAGAGGAATCCCATTCCCGGAAGGGTGTATTCGAGTAAGGCGTCGCTTGTGTGACTCTGTCCGGCGTTATAGGGGAAAGTGTAAACAACATCAGGGCTTGAAAATTTGAGAGGTATCGGTATTCCGGATAAAATAATTCCAAAGCCCATATCTTTATAGGCTGTTGATGATTTGTTATAAAACTGATACGCATCGTCGAGGACAAGGCCGGGCATCAATTCGCCGGATCCAATCCGTAGAGCAAGGTTGGCGCTTGTGAGAAAACTAAGCCAGAACACTGTAGGTGTTTGGGTCACAGATTTAAAGGTATCAAGCCGCTGCGAAACAGCTTGAAGACCAGAGAAATCCCAGCTAAAATTCTCTCCTGTTGCAGTGAAATCAAAATTTTGGGTTGAAAGAGCCACACTCAGCCGGACAGTATCTCCGGTGGAAGGCATATCGCTGCTTTGCAAAACGATCTGTGTGAAACCTTGCAGAAAACCGATAAAAACCACAGCCGTGGTCATTAAATACTTTTTCATTGCTTGTCTTTTTTTGATTTTGATTGTTTGGTTGACTTTTTCTTTTTGAATATCTCATTTATGGCATCAAATTCTTGTCGGTAAGATATACCAACACCTTGTGTATAAGGCGAATAGTTATCAAAGACACCATAATTTAGCCATGAGCTGTGATTGGAATGATTGAAGGCTTTCATCCTGAAGGAGCCGTCTTCGTTAAGTTTCACATTCACATCCACATCACCCACAATGTTGCTTGCACTTTGGCTCACATTTCTATTGTTCGAAACACCAAAATTTCCTTCAATAGACACCCTTTCGTTAAATAGCTGGGTCGAGAGCGCCACTTCCAGCTCTTCGTTCGAGAGCTGATCGCCCGGCCGATAGTTTAGGCCAATGTCAAAATCTTTTGAAATCTGCGATAACAGGCCGCTAAGCTGACCCGAGATCATCTCGAAAGTCGAGTTTGTAATGGATGAGTTACCCAGGTTTGTTGAAGCAAAACTCCCCAATACCAGAAGCGAAACCATGTGCTGGGTCATCAATGCGCTGTTGGTTGTGTCAATAACGCTGAACACTTTTTGCTCGATGTCAGTATCAGAACCAGGCAATGCGAAGCTGAAGGCAATATCAGGATTGAAAAGACCATTTGTAAGATGAATGATGCAATCTACATTTATTCTGTTTCGCAGACTTGAGGTAGTGTCAATGCCAAGTCCTGCCAATGAAGCTTTGACACGGTAAACACCTTTTACATCAAGGTCAGCTTCATAAGGATCGCCTGTCCAGGTAATCCTGCCTCCCTCCTGCAGGTTAAAGCGTTTCTTCAGCAGGTTTTCGAAAGTGAAAGTAAACAACCCATCCTGAACAAAGTAATCGCCGTTGAGGGTAAAACTACCAGCATCGTTGACACCGAGAGCAATATTTCCCTTACCTCTGGCTTCGAGACTTCCCATATCATACGGTAAAAAAATCTTAACCGAAGCGTCCGGAGTGATCTCTGTATTAAGGTTAATATTGAAACCAATGCTCTCGTTTGTGGCAATATCGGTAGAAGTCAGAAGTGAATCAATGCTTGCAGAGTCTATTTTCTGAGTGAAACGTATAAAGTCACTACTCCCGACAGAACCTGCAGTGTTCAGCGGGATTACAATGCTGGTTCCTTTTTCACTGATGGCTTTTATTGACATATCAATATTCTCCAGCGGGCCTTTTATCAATACCTCGCCCGTGGCAATCGCAGAGCCGTAAAACAGTTCATTCTGCTTTGGTCCGGTATTCATTGCCAGCAATGCTTCAGGCTTTATCGAAACATCAAAAGCCCATTTGGTAAGATGGTCATGCGTAATTTTTCCATTAATTACAGCACGCCGCCCGGCGGTATCAAACATAATAAGATTTTCAAGAGAGATAATTCCGGGTTCAACATCAAACTCGTGCTGAAGCGAATATTTAACATTCAGATAATCAATAAGAAACGCTAGGCGTGAAAGTTGCAGATTACCTTGAAGTACAGGTTTTGTAAGTTCGCCGCCAATCGTAAACTCGCCTGAAGCAACACCTTCGAGTTGGCTGACAATATCCACCATAAATTGGTTTAGAATTTTTAGCTTGAAATTCTTCAGGCTGAGATCAAACGAAATGTTATCTTTTTCCCGACCGGGATAATAGAAGCCGCGCAGGTTTAGCATTCTGCTGTTTGATACATTCCCTGTATTGATGATTTGAACATTTGCATATATGGATTGACTGGAATTGCTCCAATTACTGATCAAACGGGCGTCGCCAAGTTTTTCTTTGTTCAACCCCAGTCCCAGAATATGGAGGTTGCTCGAGAAATAAGGATTTGCCACAACATTTGAGACCACCAGATCGCCGTTGATAACTCCGTCTAGATCAAAGCCAGCAGTGCCTGTAATGATATCAAAGGCTGAAATGTTATAGTTTTCGAATTTAACTATGAGCGAATCTTGCTCTCTGAAGGGCAATCTGCCATCTACATCGAGAAAGCTTTGACCATGTTGGATTTCAAGATTATCAATCAAAGTGAATTCCTTGTCGAAATAAAACCTGGAACCCTCTTTAATGCTCAATGCAGAGTCATTAACGATGGCCTCGCTCTGGCTAAAAGTAAGCGAACCATTGTTGAGCGAATCAAGAAAGAAAAGACCCTTTAACAAGCCTTGATTAAGCATCCTTGTTCTATTATTGTTCCATTCCAGCGAAAAAGCTGCTGAATCGTTTGCCACCTCGACACTAATTTTCGGACTCTGCAAACCAAAGTCAATAGAATCCTGAGCAGATGCTTTGCTGAAAATCAAATCGGCTAATTCGATGCTTACGTTTGCCTTTTGGTTGTTCGACTGTAGAAAAAGGTATGGATTGTCGAGCAGAACTCCCTGATAGGTAATCCAGTTGCTTCGAAAAGTTGCATTTAGCACATTACTTTTTTGTGTATAAACACCTGAAAAGTTGGAGTTAGGTGCAATATCCAATCCGGGATCAAAAAAAGGCATAAGAGATGCCAGGTTTTTCAGGTTCAGGTTAAAATAAAAATCCTGTATTGGTGTCGGGCTGGCAGGCTTAATCATTGCTGAGAGCCATTCAAAATCCATATAATGAGTGAGATATCCCAAAAACGCCTCAGGAATTGTTGAAAGGGTAAACTGGCCACCCATTTCAAAATCGAGAAAGTCGGAGCTAAGTTTCAGTTTTCTTTCGAGGAGGGCATCATCCTCAAGATCGCAGCTAAACGACATCATAATTAGCTGTTTGTCAGACTTCAGGTAGCGCAATTGGTCAATTGTCAGTGTACCATTGAGGTTCTCTTCATTCACCCCGTAAAAATCAGCCGTAATGTTTGCGTTGAATTGATTTACGGTATCTGTCCGAACAAAGTTCATTCCGAATAGATCTGCATGGTTGATTGCAGCATTAACAATAAAGTGAGGCAGACTTTCATAAAAATCAATGGTTGAAGATATATACAAATCCAGAACTTCCTCATGAACGGCCATTTCAGCAGTGATTATTTGATCAGATAATTCAGCTTTTAAAGGAATACTATTGTAAGCTATATCATTCATTATGATGCGTTTGATCACCACATCCGCATCAAATGCAGCATTTGGAAGTTCAAAGCCATGCCCTTTTGCAACAATAGTTGCATCCATTTCGCCAAGGAGTTCATTTAGTCCGGCAACTTCGCCAATATTAAAATTCGAAACGTCGGCTTTTAAATCGTAATGTATAAGACCTGTTCGCGGATTGATATTGAAAACCAGATTAGTAGCAAGTTTTCCCAGACCTGTCGTTGCTTTGAAGTTTGTTGTAAAATCTTCATACTTTCCAATAAAATCACCTCCAAGCAGAATAATTCCAAGCTGAGAAACCATATCAGGCAATGGAATAGTGCCTTCTTCAATCGGAATCCGAAATGCTGCAATGTCGTTTGCCTCAGTTTGAAAACTTTTTACGCTTAACTTAATGTCGCTCTCAAAAAAATCAGGCAGGCCTTTCATCTCAAGCGAACCCATAAAAGTTGTCTGCTCACCGAAACTAAAACTCATATCGCCGGTTCTGAAATCGGCAACAGTGCCTTCAATGCTTCCGGAGAAAGCAATCACGTTTGGCATTTCATACATCACCGGTGCAAAAACACCTATATCAGCGAGATACAAAGCAGAGGGCAAAACCTGTGCTTTGATTTCAACTGAATCAATGAACTCCAAAAAAGCACCAAAGCCATTGTAACGAAACTCGAGGTCGGCTTGCAAGGATGATTTAGGTGTAACAAGTTTCAAATCTTTCGCCTGCATGATTTCACTATCCAAAGTGAGTTGAGTTTTGAGGTTTTCAAGACTTATTCCACTGCGCTCCTTCACACGAAGCTGTTTAATTGTGGCCGAAATTGAATCACCAACAATATCTATACCACTGGCTTTCAAGTAAATATCTCGCAACTGCAGATTGTTATAATCCATCTCCTTTTCAACATCCAAAGTATCATCCTGGAGCATGTATTTAAAACGGCCGGCAGAAAGACTTACGTTTTGAATGCTGACAGGAAAAACTTTTGTCGAAGTAGAAGGTGTGGTGTCGGATGACGCAAAAAAATCAGCGATAAACTGGAAGTTAAAATCTTCCTCACCATTGTATTGAACAATGTTTGCCTCAAAATTATCAATGGACAGGGTATTGATATCCAATCTGTTCGAAAAATTACCAGGAAAAACCAACAGCTTAAGATCTCCGGCATAAAACAATGTATTATGCTCCTTGTCTTTTATATTGATCTCATTCAGGTGAATAGACAGGTCAATTCCAAGAAAAAACCGTTCAATACTCACATCGGTATTGAGTTTTTTAGATAAATATGCTGCAATATATCTTGCTGTAAAGGTCTGAACCTTTGGTTCCCTGAGGATAACAAACAGGCTCAAAGGGATCGCCAAAACAGCAACAAGCACAAACACAATGATATCTCTGACAATTTTTTTGATAATTTTGCAGTTTTTAGCTGATGAAAAAATACATTTTAGGTATTGAATCCTCGTGCGATGACACCTCAGCAGCCGTACTTTGCAACACCGAAGTGCTTTCGAATGTAATAGCCAATCAGGAGGTCCACGAACAATATGGTGGCGTTGTCCCGGAGCTGGCATCGAGGGCACATCAGCAAAACATCATACCGGTTGTTGAAGCTGCATTGCGTCAGGCAAATATAAGCAAAAATCAACTCGATGTAATTGCTTATACCAGAGGACCCGGACTTTTAGGGTCATTGTTGGTAGGCAGTTCATTTGCAAAGGCTTTTGCGCTCGCATCGGGGATTCAGCTTGTCGAAGTGGATCATATGCAAGCGCATATACTGGCGCATTTCATCACAGGAGGGCCTGATTCAATCACTCCCCGCTTCCCATTTCTATGCCTGACGGTTTCGGGAGGACATACGCAAATTGTCAAGGTAAACGACTATTTTGACATGGAAATCATCGGCCATACCATTGATGATGCAGCCGGAGAAGCCTTTGATAAAGCTGCAAAAATCCTCGGCTTGCCATATCCCGGAGGTCCGTTGATTGACAAATATGCCCGGAACGGCAATCCACTGGCATTCAGCTTCTCCGAACCAAGAATTCCAGACCTGAATTACAGTTTTAGTGGATTAAAAACCAGTATTTTGTATTTTATCAGAGATCGGCTTAAGGAAAACAAGGGTTTTATTGATGAGCATCTTGCAGATATCTGCGCTTCCGTTCAACATACCATCATCAGGATTCTGCTCAAAAAACTTGTTTTGGCAAGCAAACAAACAGGCATCAAACAAATTGGAATTGCAGGAGGCGTTTCGGCAAATTCCGGACTTAGAAAAGCCCTCGAAGAAACAGGTCAAGAATATGGCTGGGAGGTTTTTCTACCAAAAAAGGGTTTTACGACAGACAATGCGGCAATGATTGCTGTGACCGGTTATTTCAAGCACCTGCGTAATGATGCTGCAACACAAAATCTGAAACCATATACCCGTCAAAGCGGGCTAAATTCATAATACTGCAACCATGAACTGGGAAAAACTACTATCACCACAACGTCTTTCTTCAACCACCCGCCCCGAAGATATCAGAAGTCAATTTCAACGCGACTACGACAGAATTGTTTTTTCAAGTCCATTCAGGCGCTTGCAAAACAAAACGCAGGTTTTTCCGCTGCCTGGTAGTGTGTTTGTGCACAACAGATTGACTCACAGCCTTGAAGTAGCATCTGTTGGCAGGTCATTGGCAAGTATTGTGTTACGAAAACTTCAAAAACTTCCGGAAAATCAACATATTGAAACCTTATCCGAATTAGGTTCTATTGTATCTGCAGCTTGCCTGGCTCACGACCTTGGAAACCCTCCTTTCGGACATTCAGGCGAAAAAGCTATCAGTCATTACTTTAGCGAGGGAAACGGACTTTCACTAAAATCAATGCTGTCAGAGAATGAATGGACCGACCTGATCGCTTTCGAGGGAAATGCTAATGCATTCCGCATTCTCACCCATCAATTTCATGGCAGAAGAAAAGGCGGGTTTGCACTCACTTATGCCACACTTGCCGCCCTGGTAAAATATCCTTATCCCTCCTACCCGGCAGATAAGTCAAAAAAGAAATATGGTTTCTTTAACTCTGAAAAAGAAACATATATAAAGATTGCCGATGCTTGCGGAATACCTCAAATTAATGAAAATCAGCAGATTTATTCACGACATCCATTGGTTTATCTGGTTGAAGCAGCCGATGATATCAGTTACCTGATCATGGACATTGAAGATGCGCATAAATTAGGCATCCTTAGCACCGAACAAACAGAAAGCTTACTACTTGCATTTTTTGACAAAGAAAAGAACACTGACTTTCTTTCATACAAACAGAGTGTTTACAAAGAAGTTACAGACACCAACGAACGTATCGCATTTCTCAGGGCATCGGTTATCAACCAACTGGTGCACGAAGCCAGCGACGTATTCTTCCGGTTTTATGCTGAGATAATGGAAGGAAGTTTTCAATCGTCGCTGGTGAAGCAGCTCCCCGGACATTACCAGCTTGCACTCAACAATTGCCGTGATCTCAGCGTCGAAAAAATTTACAATCATCCAAGTGTAATTAAGATTGAACTTACAGGTTTCAATGTGCTGGGCACCCTGATGGACGAATTCACCTCAGCCATACTCGAGCCAGACAAACCTTACAATGCAAAACTCCTTTCGTTGCTTCCACAGCAGTTTACACCTGCATCGGAGGAATTGTATCCCAAACTGCAGTCGGTTGTTGATTATATTTCAGGGATGACCGACCTTTATGCCATGCAATTATACAAAGACCTGCGCGGAATCAACTGATTTGAGGCAAAGTGATCATACATTTTTGTATCATTGCATTAAAATAAAAACACGCAAATGATATCATTTGTTGACGATACCGAGCTCAAAGGCTATGAGCAACTGACGATCCAACAAGGCAATGATTATGAGGGAAATGTGCAATGCACATTGGTTAGATTAAAGTCAAACACGCGAAGAAAAACTGCCGTTTTGCATGTACATGGTTTCAATGACTACTTCTTTCATGATCATATCGGCCGCATATTCTTTGATAATAACATAGATTTTTACGCTGTTGATCTCCGGAAATCAGGTCGGTCAATACTTCCGCATCAAAAAATGAATAATCTTCGCTCGATCAGCGAATATTTTGAAGATATCAAAAGCAGCCTACAACTCATCAGGCAACTTCATGAAGGTCAGGTGATTTTGTTTGGCCATTCAATGGGTGGCCTGGTTGCTGCTTTGTTTGCTGCTGATCCAAAAAATGCAGCACTTTTTGATGGTTTGTTTCTTAACAGTCCGTTTTTTGAGCAAAACAAAGATGTGTTAACAAGAAAGCTGCTCATACCCCTGGTTGCCAATCTTGGCAAATCGTTTCCAAACATGCGTGTTCCCGGTGGATTTTCAAAGTTTTACGGACCGAGTCTGCATCAAAGTGAGCATGGAATATGGAACTACAACCTTTTATGGAAACCCCATGTTGCCGATTTAGTCAATGCAGGATGGGTGAGGGCGATTTATTTGGCACAAAAAGAAATCCAATCCGGGAAGCGTTTCACAAAACCTGTTTTGATTGCATTCCCACAAAAAAGCTATGCAAATTTCCGGTGGAATGACAGGTTTATGACAGCTGATGCTGTAGTAAATGTGAAGCATATTCGTAAATACGCAAAAAAAATGACTGGCGATGTGCGGATCTTTGAAATCCCTGATGCAGTTCACGACCTCTTCCTTTCCTCCCAAGAACCACGAAATCAGGCTATTGAACTGGTTTTTAACTGGATCGGAGAAAAATTCCCTCTAAGTGACAACAAGCAAGAGTTTTAACGCAATGAAAAGTTTCTTCACATTTCGTATCAAATCAAATAGTCTTAAAATAGTAATCGCTCTTTTGTTACTGAGCTTTTTACAATCCTGTAGTTTAGTCAGAGCCATCAAGGGAGAGGTTGAAACACCCAAAAAAAAGACTGAGGCAGTTTCAAAAAAGACAAAACCCCTGCCCAAGAATTTCAAGCTTAAAAAAAGCAGAACATTAATTCTTGGACAGGAGCATCAAAAATAATAACCTTTATTCCTCCAATAAAAAAGGATATCTGTAATCTGTTGGCGGATTGAAGTTTTCTTTTATTGTCCGCGGCGAAACCCATCGCAAGAGGTTGAGATACGAACCTGATTTGTCATTTGTTCCGGAAGCCCTGCCTCCACCAAAAGGTTGCTGCCCGACCACTGCGCCTGTCGGTTTATCATTGATATAATAATTTCCGGCTGAGTTGGTCAAAGCAATGTTGGCTTCTTCAATAGCAAATCTGTCTCTTGCAAACACAGCCCCTGTCAATGCATAAGGCGAAGTTTTATCAACCAATTGGAGCGTTTGCGACCATTCGTCAGTGGGATAAACATAAACTGTCAATACAGGTCCAAAAAGCTCTTCACACATTGTAACATAATGAGGATCTGTTGTTAATAAAACCGTTGGTTGAATAAAATACCCATTGGTTTTATCGTATCCTCCTCCGAAAATCACCTCAACAGCAGGATCGTTTTTGGCAGCCTCAATGTATGAAGCTAATTTATCAAACGAAGCCTCGTCAATCACAGCACCCATAAAATTGGTGAAGTCTTCCACAGGGCCAACCTTGATTGTTGATAAGTCTGCAATCATCAGTTTCTTTACCTCATCCCACAGATTTTGAGGAAGATAGGCCCTTGAAGCTGCGGAGCACTTCTGACCCTGGTATTCAAATGCACCTCTTACAAGTGCTGTTGCAACGGCTTTCGCATCGGCGCTTTTATGAACTACAACAAAATCTTTTCCTCCGGTCTCGCCAACAATTTTCGGATAGGTATTGTGTATTGACAGATTATCACCGATAGCTTTCCAAATCTTTGTAAAAACAGCTGTTGAGCCGGTGTAATGAACACCCACAAATTCAGGGTGTTGAGCCATAATTTTTCCGGCAATCGGTCCGGGAACAAAAACCAGATTTATAACACCATCAGGCAATCCGGCTTCGGTGAAGATATCCATAATCACTTTCGCCGAATAGATTTGAGCATTGGAGGCTTTCCACACAACAACATTTCCCATCAAAGCAGGTGCAGATGGCAAATTACCGGCGATGGCAGTAAAATTGAAGGGAGTCAATGCATAAATAAAGCCTTCGAGAGGGCGGTATTCCATTCTGTTCCAAATACCGTGATCCGAAACAGGTTGTTCTTTGTATATCTGCGACATGAAATAGACATTGTATCTCAGAAAGTCGGCAAGCTCACAAGCCGCATCAATTTCGGCCTGATGAACAGTTTTCGATTGTCCGAGCATTGTCGCAGCATTAATTAA
The DNA here is from genome assembly GCA_002421995.1 of Bacteroidales bacterium UBA6207. GTDB lineage: Bacteria > Bacteroidota > Bacteroidia > Bacteroidales > F082 > JALNZU01. The sequence goes on from DISP01000234.1 coordinate 12,322, forward strand.
TGCCCTGTAAGGACCTGAAATCAAATCGGCTGCTTTTAAAAAAATCGCTGCCCTGTCTTGCCACTCCAGCGCCTGCCATTTTCGTCTTACACTGATTGCTGCGTTGATAGCCATCGTAACATGCTCAGCACCACCCTGATAAAAATATCCCAAAGTATGCTTAATGTCATGTGGCGGACATATTCTTATTTTTTGATCGGTTTTAACTTTTTCACCACCGATCACCATGGGAATTTCAATTTCCTGACTGCGCAACTGCCTGAGCATTGCTTTTATCTCGATCTTCTCCTGACTGCCCGGTGCATAGGTTTTAACAGGTTCATTCCATGGCTTCGGAACTTCGTAAAATCCACTGTACATAATGTTATTGTGTTGTAATATTGTAACTTAATGAATAATTTCTAAACTACAAAAATACAAACAATCTGTTAATTAGAATGTTTCTAAATAACATTAATTACCAAGTGTTGATAGCGGATTTACAGGAATGCTTCCTTGCCGGGGTAATAAAGTTTTTCTTTGGCAACTTTCTCCGGAAACAGGAAATAAGTGACTAAGGCCGTTGTACATTTCAAGCCTTGTGCATTGAAAAGTGCAGCTTCAATATCCACATAACGGTCCCTGTATTGAAGAATGCGTGCCTCAATCCTGATTTCTTCATCGGATGTTGACACAGGTTTGTGATATGTCACTTTCATCTCGCTCGTAACACCCGATGTTTGACAAACTACCTGGACAACCCAACCTGCAACTTCATCAAGCAGTGTAGCCTGAATACCACCATGAAGCACCTGATAAAAACCCTGGTAATGTTCATTTGGTTTCCATACAGCAGCAATAGTATCTCCATCTTTGGTGAAGTTCAGTTTGAGTCCGATCGGATTTTTATCCGAGCAGCCAAAACACAAGTGTTTATCAAGCAGGTTATAAGGGTTATTGATCTTTATCATTTCTCTTTAAACTAGTGTATCAACTCGCCCCATTTGTATTTCATTTCTTTTAAAAGCTTGCCCGTTTCGTCGTATTCCTTCCATATTCCGTCTTTCAGGTCTGATTTATATTCACCTTCAGTTCGAATATTTCCGTTTTCAAAATAGTCAATATACTTTCCTTCTTTTTTGTTGGCTGTAAAGTTTTGCTCCGATTTAAGACCTCCTGAAGTATAATATGTAAATTGCTGACCCTCAAAAAGTCCGTTTTTATAGTGGTAAGTTGCAAGACGTCTTTCCGATTCGTCGAGCCAAAATGTGACTCCGTTCTTCAGACCGTTTTCGTAGATTGATTCTTCCTGCAGGGTCCCTTTTTCGTAATAAACTTTGCGCACTCCATGAAGCTTTCCGGCTTTGTAATTTTCTTCGAGTGTAGTGCGCCCGCCAGTTTTAAATTTCAACAACCGGCCATTGAGTTCGCCATTGGCGTAAAAAGACTGAACGCTTATAAATCCGTTTTTCTCAAGTTCAAGATAAAAACCGTCCAAATTTCCATCTACATATTGCTGCAAAACCTGCACTTGACCTGTCTCGAAATAAGAAGTCCAGGTGCCGCTTTGCAAGCCTTTGGAAACAGCACCCTTGCATTTTACCCCGTTGACTGTGAGCTCATGCATACCATCGGGCAGCTGGCTTACATCTGTTTTGAAGATTCGTTGGGAAATGGCTGATTGTGAAAAACAGAAGGCAATAACTGCAAGAAAAAATATCTTTTTCATATTCAAAGCGTTAAAAAATGTAACAGCGGATAATCTCTTACAAAGCTACAAAAAACGGAAGAGTATGATAAATGAGACGTAAAAATTGCTCAGATCACTTTTGCATACAGGTCGAAATGCGCAGCAGCCGTTATCTCCACATTATAAAATTTACCTGGCTCCATCTCAATGCCTGCCGGAATCAGCACTTCATTGTCAACTTCCGGTGAGTCGTACTGTGTGCGTCCGACATAATATTCACCTTCAATTTTATCAATGATCACACGTTCAACACGTCCAATTTTCGACTCATTGATTTCCAATGAGATATCTTGTTGAAGTGTCATCAACTTCTCCATCCGTTCCTGTTTAATGGCTTCGGGAACAACATCATTGAGTTGAAAAGCAGGTGTATCTTCTTCATGGCTGTAGGTGAAAACGCCAACCCTGTCGAATCTCGATTCTTTTACAAACTGATACAATTCCTCAAAATCATCTTCTGTTTCTGTTGGAAAACCAGTGATAAATGTCGTCCGAAAAGCGATTTCAGGCACAGATGCTCTGATCTTTTTAACCAACTCAATGGTTTTCTCTCTGGTGATATTCCGTCGCATCGAATCCAAAACATTCGTACTTATATGTTGCAACGGAAGGTCAATATATTTACACACTTTTGGGTTGTCGGCAATGACCCGGGTCAATTCATCGGGAAACTGTTGTGGATATGCATACTGAAGCCTTATCCACTCAATACCTTCGATTTGAGAAAGTTGGGCTATAAGCTCAGGCAACATTCGTTTGCCATGCAAATCAATCCCATAATAGGTAAGCTCCTGCGCAATCAAGATAATTTCCTTTACTCCGGCGTTTGCGAGTTCCGCAGCTTCTTTCACAAGACTTTCGATCGTCCGGGAAATATGTCTGCCTCTGATTCCGGGGATTGCACAAAAAGCACAACTGCGGTCGCAACCTTCCGAAATTTTCAGGTATGCATAATGGCTTGGCGTGCTTAAAATACGAACAGACTGACAACTATTCGAAGGTTCCGGTCTTGGTGCATCAAGCTTAAACAGGGCAGGAATAAGCGACTGATCATTCACACCATAAAAGGCATCCACTTCGTGAATTTCGCGTTCCAGGTCTTTTTTATATCTTTCGGACAAACAGCCCATGACAACAAGTCTGGCAATTTTTCCTCTTTTCCGGAGCGAGGCATAAGACAAAATCGTATCAACCGATTCCTCTTTGGCATCACCTATGAACCCGCAGGTATTGATGACAACAAAATTTGATTTTTTTTCTGAATCATGCACCACTTCGAACCCCATAGCATGCAGCTGAGCGCCAAGCACTTCAGAGTCGACTTTGTTCTTCGAGCAGCCTAATGTAACGATATTAACTGTGGAACGCTTTTCAACCATTGTTTCAGAGTTCTTTGTCAAAAAGACTTGCAACAAAAGCGTTGCGGTTAAAAACCTGAAGATCTGTCATCTTCTCGCCAATCCCAATATATTTCACAGGAATTTTAAACTGGTCAGAGATGCCAATCACCACACCACCTTTTGCTGTTCCGTCGAGTTTGGTTAGTGCAAGCGCATTCACCTCGGTGGCGGCAGTGAACTGTTTGGCCTGTTCAATTGCATTCTGGCCTGTTGAGCCATCGAGTACCAGCAAAATCTCATGCGGGGCATCGGGAATAAGTTTCTGCATCACCGATTTTATTTTGGTAAGCTCTTTCATCAGGTTCACCTTGTTATGAAGGCGTCCGGCGGTGTCAATGATTACCACATCTTTGGATTGACTGATGGCAGATTTCAATGTATCGAATGCCACCGAAGCGGGATCGGCACCCATTCCTTGCGAAATAACAGGAGCACCGGTTCTTTCGCCCCAGATTTTAATCTGATCAACTGCGGCAGCTCTGAAAGTATCTGCAGCTCCCAGCACAACAGATTTACCTGCTTTTTGGAAGTTATAAGCCAATTTCCCGATGGTTGTTGTTTTCCCGACACCATTCACACCCACAACCATGATCACATAAGGTTTGGTATTTAAGGGTAATTCAAAATCACCGCCATCGTCCGAGTTATTCTCCTGCAGAAGTTCAGCGATTTCTTCCTTAAGAATTCTGTTTAACTCGCTTGTTCCTATGTATTTATCCTTCGATACCCGTTGCTCGATCCGTTCAATGATTTTCAAGGTTGTTTGAACGCCAACATCAGATGTGATCAGAATTTCTTCCAATTCATCCAACACATCATCATCAACCTTTGACTTTCCTACGATTGCTTTGGAGAGCTTGCTAAAAACACTTTCACGTGTTTTCTCGAGGCCTTTATCAAGGTCTTGTTTTTTTTCTTTGCTAAAAAATGAAAAAAGTCCCATTTTGGTATGTTCTGGTTTTCGGTTGATTTAGTTTTAACTCAGATTAATATTTGGGCAAATGAAAGCTGCTGAAAATAGAAATGAGCTTTCCCAAGAAGTTTGGAAAAGCTCACCTCAATATCGTAAAAGCAACATTATCTCTTGCTCAAAAATTCCTGAACTTTGTCGTTAGGAACGATGCTTTCAGTAAATGTGTAAGCGCCTGATTGGGGCGACCTCTTCATTCTGATAACTTTTGCATACTCTTTACCTGCTGCCTGCAGTGTAGCTACTACTTTCTTTGCCATGTCTCAAATTATTTTATTTCTTTGTGAACAGTCATCTTTTTCAGGATTGGGTTGTACTTTTTCAACTCCAATCTTTCAGGTGTATTCTTTTTATTTTTGGTACTGATGTATCTCGAAGTACCCGGCATGCCACTGGTTTTGTGCTCAGTGCATTCCAAAATAACTTGAATGCGTGCTTCTTTCGTTTTCTTAGCCATGCTATTCTCCTTTGAATTTTCGGACGGCAAAAATATACATTTTCTATTTACCGACCTAATATTTTACCTTATTTTTTTATGCTAATGCAATTATTTTTAACAACATTGAATATTTCTGTTGTATCAACACTGCATTTATAAACTTATTCCTAAAATTTCCCTGATATAAGGTGTGATGCCGGTGAAGAAAAACTCAACAGCGATCACCATCACAATCAGTCCCATCAACTTCATCATCACTTTGTTGCCGGTATCACCCAGCGCGCGCATGATCTTGTCGGCACTCAGCAGGATAGATAAAACAACGAGACAAACAGCAAGGATCGCTCCAATAAGTATTGCCTTTTCGGCTGCACCCGGGCTCTGATCCATGAGGATGATTGCATTCGTGATACTACCCGGACCGGCAATCATTGGAATACCGAGAGGTGTAATCGAAATGTCATTTACATATTTGTTTGCATCTTCATCGGTTAACTTCGTTTTGCTCAATCTGGCATTGAGCATATCATAGCCCATGATAAAAAACAAAATTCCGCCGACAACTTTTAAACCGGCCACAGAAATCCCAAAGAAGTTGAAAAGCATTTGACCTCCAAAAGCAAATACAACAAGTGTAAAAAATGCGGTGATCAGTGCTTTCAAGGCAGTTGCCTTTCGCTGTTTTCGGCTGAGGTCGGATGTCATTGACATGAAAACAGGCATCACACCGAGCGGGTTCATCAAGGTGATGAACGAGGTAAAATACAGAAGCCAGACTGTCAGTAATTCAGCCATTGTTACATTCCCTCAATGATATTGTTTACGATTTCAAGGATATGTTCTTCGTGTTTCAGCGCGTTTCTTTTTATTTCATTGGCTTCGAGAAGTATCTGATCAACAAAAGCCGTATCTGAAACCCCGCTTGCATTGATTTTTACATTCAAAAAAGCACCCATCACCGCAGAGCGTGCGCACAATGCTCCAACACCAGCATCAGAAACTGAATTTGGGTTTCCATTGGCAGCCATTGCCTCTATCAGTTCAAAAGATGCGTATGATGCCCGCATCACCCGCAGGGGAATTTCCATGGCATATTTGGAAGCATCCTGAATGGCTTCTGCACGTGCAGTTTTTTCAGCATCCGTTTTTTTGGGAAGCCCAAAAGCTTCCATTATTTGGTTAAATGCTCGTGTATCCTCATCAACGAGAAACAACAATTCATCTTTGATCTTCTGCCCTTTCTCGGCCCATGCCGAAAACTCTTCCCAGCGCTCGTCCCAACCGCGCTTATGCGATGAGAGATTTGCAACCATGGTGGCCAACGCTGCGCCCAGCGCGCCTAAATAGGCAGCAACCGAACCACCGCCGGGAGCAGGAGCTTCCGAAGCTGTGAGGTTGACAAAACCTTTGGCTGTAAGATCAACAAGCTTAGGTGTTTTTTGCTCCTTGGCCAGCACATATTCAATGATTTTGTCTTCAGGATTGAAAGGTTTCAGCTCATCCAAACCCATTGATTTTATTGCAATCTTGATGAGTTCGGCCTCATCAACACCCCGCGAACGCTGTTGTTTTCCCAGAAAATACTTCCCTGCTTCGACCATAGCCTTGAGTGGTATCAAACCCACAAGTTCGGAGCCAGTAACCCTCACACCTCTTGCCTCGGCCTTACGGCAAACTTCATCAAAAGCAATATGCACGGGGGTGATGCCGATATTCGTCAGGTTCATCGAAATCTGAGCAATTCCATACTCCTCAATAAACCATCCTATTGCTTTAACAGACTTCAGGCTGCCCGGAACATAGACCTGGTTTCCTTTTTCGTCCTTTACAATTTTTCCGGTAATAGGATTTCCTTCGCGGAGTACCCTTCCACGCTCTCTCACATCGTAAGCGATGGAGTTGGCACGGCGTGTGGAGGTGGTGTTGAGGTTTACGTTGAAGGCAACGAGAAAGTCGCGCGCACCCACTGCTGTGGCTCCGGAGCGCTCGTTGAATGATGCCGGACCAAAATCGGGCTTCCAAACGGGATTGATCAGTTTCTGGGGCAGACCCTCATATTCACCGGCGCGGCAAGTAGCAAGATTCTTCCGCTCAGGAAAGAAGGCCGCGCTTTCATAGCAATACACTGGAATTGCTAACTCTTCGCCAATGCGTTTTGCCAGTTTTCGGGCGTATTCAACGGTTTCTTCCATGCTGATGTTCGATACAGGAATGAGCGGACAAACGTCAGTGGCACCCATTCGCGGATGCTCACCTTTGTGATAACGCATATCAATCAACTCCGATGCTTTTTTAACAGCCTGAAAAGCAGCTTCTATCACCTCGTCAGGTGTTCCGACAAAAGTGACAACAGTTCGGTTTGTGGCTGCACCCGGGTCAACATCGAGTAATTTGACACCCCCTACCCTTTCGATCACATCGGTGATTTGTTTTATAATACCCATGTCCCTGCCTTCACTAAAGTTGGGAACACATTCGATCAATTTATTCATTTTTATTTAATTTAGTTTCATTGATTAAACAGAGGCAACCTTTTGAAGGTATTGTTATTGTTCAATTCCGTTGACAAAGGCTTTGAAAATTTTACTTACACCATAATAATAAGGCATGTAGGCAAGTCCGGGAATTGGTTTTGTAATGTAGAAATCTGCTCTTTTACCGATGGTAATACTCCCGGTGCTTGTTGCAAGATCCATTGCTGCAGCACCGTTGATGGTGGTTGCATTCAATCCTTCTTCAGGTGTTAGTCGGTAAAGGATGCTTGCCATTGACAAGATCAGCTGCATATTGCCCGAAGGAGAAGAGCCGGGATTGAAATCGCTGGCCATTGCTACAGGCAGACCCGCTTCGATCATTGTGCGGGCCGGAGAAAGCTGCATATTCAAAAAGAAAGCAGCGCCCGGCAATATAAGTGGCATGGTTTCGCCCGAAAGCAGACATTCAATCTCATCAGGGCCGGTAAACTCAAGATGATCAACAGAAACAGCATTGTATTTCACACCCACCTGAATTCCGCCGGAGTAATCAAGTTCGTTTGCATGGATTTTCGCGCGAAGGCCATATTTCATACCTGCATTCAGGATACGGTCGGTGTCTTCGACAGTAAAAAAGCCCCGATCGCAAAAAACATCCACAAAGTCTGCCAGCTCTTCTGTGGCAACCATCGGTATCATCTCATTGATTATCAGATCAACATATTCGCTTTGACGACCTTTGTAATCAAGCGGAACAGCATGTGCACCGAGAAAGCTGGCTTTGATGGCTAAGGGCGATTCGGATTTCAGTCGCCTGATCACACGCAACATTTTCAGCTCGCTGTCGGTTGTAAGGCCATAGCCACTTTTAATTTCAACCGAAGCAGTCCCCATTTTAGCAATCTCGCTAAGGCGTTCCAAAGCTTCATCAAACAATTGCTGCTCATCGGCTTTTTGCATTGCTCCGGCAGAGTTCAGGATGCCACCACCACGTTTGGCTATTTCTTCATAGCTCAATCCTTTGATTTTATCAACATATTCCAACTCACGCGATGCAGCATAAACCAGATGTGTGTGGGCGTCAGCAAAAGATGGCAGCACCAATCCCTGACAAGCATCGAGTGTTTTTGCTTCAGGATATTTTTCCATCAAGGGTTTCAGACCGTTATGATCCATCTGACCAAAATCGGCAATCAGACCATTTTTTTCAACCAGAAAGGCATTCCTGATATGATCAACAGCAGCCATTTGACTGCCTTTCAGGCAATTGACATCAGCAGAAAGAATTCCGTGTAATTCTTTGATATTATGGATTATAAGCGTCATTCTTTCAGATTATTTGAAGCTGCAAAGGTAGGAAAAAGACCCTTTCTACGGCAATTCTTTCATGCCGCTGACAATAAATAAATCGGAATCAGAAATCCCGCTCTTTGTAGGAATCTTCAGAGATGAGTACCCCGTTTTCATCGAAAGTTTTCCACACACCGGTTTTAAGACCTTCTTTGAAATAGCCTTCGATCTGTTTTTGACCATTTTCAAAAAACACAGTCATCGCGCCATCAGGAAGGTCATTTTTATAAAACATTTCGCTGAGCAGTTTTTCCGAATCATAATACTTTTTGGAGAGGCCCTCTTTCAAACCGTTCTCATAAAATGTTTCTTCAGCAACAGATTCTTTTCCAGGAAAGTAAACCTTTGTCAACCCATCAAGCAGATTGTTTGAATAATTTTCCTCGCTAAGCAAAGCACCATCGGCATCACTATAAATACGCCAGGTGCTGTCTTTTTTTTGGTTGAGGTAGATACCTTCAGCCAACAAAATACCCGTTTTGCTAAAGCTCTTGTGCCATGCTTTGATACCACCCGGAGCAAACTCATTCACAGCACGCAATGAGCCGTCTTCGTAGAAATACTGAAAAGTTCCGACCGCCTTATTGTTGTGAAATTGACCGCGATAGCGCAACTTTCCATCTGGAAAGTATCCTTCCCACTTTCCAAATTTGCGGCCATTCTCATCCTGCTGGTTGATTTCTTGCTGGGCAAAGCTGTTCCGGGCAAAAATCAGCAGAGTCAAAAGCATAAAGTATCGAAAATATTGTGAACGCATGACGAAAGTAGTTTAGGTTGCAAAGGTACAAAGCAGGATTAAAAAAAAACTAATTTTGCCAAAAACGTTAAAGTTGTCAGAATATTCTTCAATCCTTCTGGAAAACGCCGTGGGCGAGCTTTCGCGCTTGCCCGGAATAGGCCGGAAAACGGCGCTGCGGTTGGCTTTGCATTTATTGCGTGAAGACGCATCGCGAACCGAATCGCTTTCGCGTTCTCTGGTTCAGCTGAAAGAAAAAATCATGTTTTGCAGCAAATGCCACAACATATCCGACACCGACATTTGTGCTATTTGCAGCAATCCGCGTCGTGATGAGAACATGCTCTGTGTTGTTGAAGACATCCGTGACGTGATGGCTATTGAACGCACATCAAGTTTCAACGGGCTTTACCATGTTTTGGGCGGAGTTATCAATCCTGTTGAGGGTATTTCGCCATCAGACCTGAACATCAGCACATTGACACACCGCATCACACATGAAGCCATCAAAGAAGTGATGCTGGCTTTGCCTGCCACCATCGAAGGCGACACGACAGGGTATTACATCTACAGACTGATAAACAGGGAAAACCTGAAAGTTTCGGTTATTGCCAAAGGTGTTGCCATTGGCGATGCGTTGGAATTTGCTGATGAAGTTACCTTAGGCAGATCAATACAAAACAGGATTCCTTTCGCCGGGGTTTAAGATTTTTCAGCCACAATGCTGCTCGACTGGTCAGATGTGGAATCGCCAAACAAATCCAACTGGCGTTCAGATACATAATACTGTTTTGGCACCTGAATATCGTAACCGTTGATGTATTTGTCAATACTTTTTTTGATAAGTTTCAGAATGGTCGTTTTGCGCGCCTTGGAATAATTGGACAAAGACCGGAATTGTTTTTCAGACAATTTGAATCTCACCTCCCGGAATTTGATCTTTCTTTTCTTATTCTTTTTTTTGCCTTTTCGTTTCATAGGCATTTTTATTAAGGCCAGCAAATTACACAAAAAAACCGAACCATCAACAAATGATTTTCAGGCTCATTTATACAGATTTTTTCATCCAATCGAGTAATTTATCTGCCAACTCTTGTGCAGCTTCGGGCGATTTTCCTTCGGAATAAACGCGGATGATAGGCTCGGTATTTGACTTTCTGAGGTGCACCCACCCTTCGGCAAAGTCAATCTTGACGCCATCAATTGTGGTCGCCTTCTCATTTGCAAAATCAGCGGCAATTGAAGCAAGTATCTGATCCACATTGGTTTCAGCTGTGAGATTCAGTTTGTTCTTCGACATAAAATATGCAGGATAAGTCTGGCGAAGTTCGGAGCATTTTTTATCGCTTTTTGCCAGATGCGTTAGAAACAACGCAATTCCAACTAGGGCATCGCGTCCGTAATGAAGCTCAGGATAGATGATTCCACCATTGCCTTCGCCACCGATCACAGCTCCGACAGCTTTCATTTTTTCAACCACATTTACTTCGCCAACGGCAGCAGCATAATATGCTGTTCCATACTTTGCAGTAACATCGGCCAAGGCCCTTGTTGATGACAAATTGGAAACCGTATTGCCGGATTTATTGCTGAGTATATAATCGGCCACAGCAACGAGTGTATATTCTTCGCCAAACATATTACCGTTTTCATCCACAATGGCCAGGCGATCCACATCAGGATCAACCACCAGACCAAGGTCAGCTTTGGTTGATTTGACGAGTGCCGAAAGTTCCGTCAAGTGCTCTGGCAAAGGTTCAGGATTATGCGGAAAATGTCCGTTTGGACTGCAATATAACTCATGAATTATTTCAACACCCAAAGCATTAAGCAGTTGAGGCAACGCAATGCCACCAGTTGAATTCACCGCGTCAACAGCAATTTTGAAACCGGCATTCCGAATGGCTTCGGTATCAACCAATGGCAGGTCGAGAATCATCTGAATGTGTTTATCAATCCAGCCGTGCTGCTTTTGATAGCTACCCAATTGATCAACCTCAACAAAATCAAACGACTGTTTTTCAACCATTTCGAGCAACCATTCACCTTCAGAAGCCGAAATAAACTCTCCCTTCTCATTGAGGAGTTTCAACGCATTCCACTGAGCCGGATTGTGGCTTGCGGTGAGTATGATACCTCCGTCGGCATTCATTCCGGTTACTGCCATTTCAACTGTTGGAGTTGTTGAAAGACCAAGGTCAAACACATCAGCCCCAATTGACATGAGTGTGCCACACACAAGATGGTTTACCATTTCGCCCGAAACACGGGCATCGCGGCCAACCACAACTTTCAATTTATCACGCTTATCGGTCTTTTGCTTCAGCATAGCGCCGAAAGCAGCAGTAAACTGCACAATATCCAAAGGAGTAAGGTTTGATCCGGTGCTTCCGCCAATGGTTCCGCGTATGCCCGAGATTGATTTTATAAGTGTCATAAGATATTTTTGAAGCGCACAAAGGTATCCAAAAGATGTAAATTTCAGAATTAATATACTCCGGCTTTTACATATTTTTTAACCATTTATCAACAGCAGGGGACTTGTAAAAAGTTGATAAAAAAAAGAATAAAAATTAGTAAACGAAAAAATGTGCTATATCTTTAGCCCCGAAAAACGGCTTGTTTTTTTGAAAATGAAACTATTTTTTTCGTTGCTTCAGGAAAACACAGCTGTGTACAATGGTTTAGGGCACATTAAGAATAAGACAATACGGTACATATCTGGTCAGGATTTTTTGAATTGTATTATTTTTGCAGCATATTTTAAGAATCATGGTAAACGAAAATTTTCAGTGGGAAGGCGAATTCAACCTTGAAAAGCTTTTGCATCGTTTCGAGAAGATGATGAAAGGCAGTGTGAATGCCTACTTTGACGCTGAGGAATTTGAAATGCTTATTGATTATTACCAAAGCAATTTCAACCATGAAGCAGCAAAATCTGCCCTGCAATTTGCCTTGGAGATGCATCCGCACAACCACAGACTGCGGCTTCAATTTGCCAAACAGCTTGCAGCAGACGGGCATTATATGCGGGCCATCGAATTGCTGAACGAGATTGAAAAAGCTGAACCCGAAGATGCTGATATTTTCATGGCAAAAGGTTCGGTTTACAGCATGATGCTCGACTTTTCAAAGGCTGTTTCAGAATACGAGAAAGCATTGGCAATGGTGGATGAGGATGAGATAGAAGACTTGTATTCCACGATTGCATTTGAATATGAAAACCTTGGTTCGTTTGACAAAGCACTTTCCTACCTGTTTAAGGCGCTCGAAATCACCGCATCACCTGATCAGGTGTTGTATGAGATAGGCATGTGCTATGAGATGGCCAACGAAATAGATCAGGCACTTAAATTTTACCTGGATTATATCGAGAAGCATCCTGCAAACATTGCAGCATGGTTCAATCTGGGTTTGGCATTTCATCATCAGGAGAAGTATGAGAAAGCAATTGATGCTTTTGAGTATGTGCTTGCCATTGACGATAGTTATGTGCCGGCCTATATCAACATCGGCCAGGGTTATGCAGCGCTCGAAGAATACGAAAAGGCACTTGAGGCTTTTCATGAATCGGAAATCTATGAAGAAGCTGAAGCTATCACCTTATATTATATTGGTGAGTGCCACGAAAAGATGCAGGACTATGATAAGGCCCTCCAATTCTACAACACAGCGCTCGAAAGGGATGAGTTTCTGCCCGATGCATGGGCTGGAATCGGTGTAATAAAAGATGAGCTCGGCGATCCTGACAAAGGCATCTATTATCTGGAAAAAGCATTGGAGCTGGATGGTTTGAACACTGAGTTTCACCTCATTATTGCCGATCTGTATATCAAGACCAAAAGGTATGAAAAGGCGAAGGAGCATTTTCAGCGTATTGAAGAGCTCGACCCTCAAGACCCTGATCTTTGGAAAGAATACTCCTATATGTATATCGTTATGGGAGAAACCGGAAAAGCTGTTCAGGTATTGAAAACAGGCCTGATTCATCAGCCTGCCAATGCAGGTTTGATTTATCGGCTTGCCGCTGCGCTGATTCTCAACAAAAATGTGAGTCAGGCCTATCTTTATCTTGAAACAGCACTGGAACTTGATTATGAAGGCTACGCAGAGCTTTTCGAGTTTATGCCTTCATTGCGCCAAAATCCCAGGGTAACCGAGTTGATTCTCCTTCACATGCCCCAATAGCCCTATCCAACAAAAGATGAAATATGGTTACCGACACGCATCAACTCGTTCAAAAACAAAAAAAATTCTTTCAGCAGGGAAAAACCAAAGCAATTGACTTTCGGCTTCAAATGCTAAAACAGTTGCAGCAACT
>DISP01000097.1 GCA_002421995.1 Bacteroidales bacterium UBA6207
TTATTTTTTTATCGGACAAAAGTGAATTCAATCATAAAAAAGCCGGTTCACCCGGCTTCTTTTTTTCATTAAATCACTGCATCAATGCAGTGGTTACAATTTATAGTGCAGCGATAGCAGCTACATAATCCGGCTCTTGAACAATGTCGGGCACTTGTTCTGAATATTTTACCTTGCCCGTTTCGTCCAACACCACAACAGCGCGCGAATGCAATCCGGCGAGCGGACCGGTGGTGATGGTAACGCCATAGGATTCACCAAAATTTCCATCACGAAAGTCACTGGCTGTTAGCACATTGTCCAAACCTTCGGTTGAGCAAAAGCGTTTGTGCGCAAAAGGAAGATCTTTTGACACACACACAACAACAGTGTTATCAAGCTTTGAAGCTTCGGCATTGAACTTTCTCACCGAGGTGGCACACACATCGGTGTCGAGGCTCGGGAAAATGTTAAGCACTACTTTTTTTCCTTTCAGATCGCCCAAAGAAAGCACACCAAGGTCGCTTTTAACTAATTTGAAATCAGGAGCAAAGCTATCTCCTGCCGGAAGGTTTCCAACTGTCTCAATTGGATTTCCTTTTAATGTAATTTTTGCCATAAGTTTATTTCATTTATAAGGTAAACATATGTATTGTGAAATGGTTCAGGCTGTTGTAAAATATAGCCAAAATCGCTATCCGGCCTATTTGTAAATGTTTTGATACAGCCTGTCGGCCACCACTTTGCCATCGGCTTTCACTGCTTTAAACGCACTCACAAAACCTTTCTCATCGTAAGAATAGGTATCGTTGCGCATCAACTGTCCGTCAGCATCGATTTGTTTGATTTCGAGAAAGTCGCCGGCGGCATTGTAGGTATAAGCAAAACTATAGCTGAGTGAGTCATCAGCCCCAAAAATATGCTTCTTTGTTCGGCGGCCATCTGCTCCATATTCGTTCTCAACGCGAAGTTTGAGCGCACCCTCAGCATCGTTTTGAATGATTTCGTAACAATTTCCAAAATCCGGACTATCTGCATAAAGGTATGAGATCGTGTATTCAAGCAGATTGTCTTTGCCGGTTTTTACCACAAATATCTCAGCTGTTTCGGGCATGAGCTCATAGGATAACCTTCCGCTAAGCTGCCAGGCGCTGTCATAGCTCACTATTTTCCAAATGAGGCCATCCTCATCATATTCAAGCACATTCATCTCCTTGAGCAGCCCTTCGGGGGAGCGGTCAGCATCCAGCACAAGGTTTCCAAACTGGTCATAAACCTGCACCACAATGGCATCCAGGCGACCATCTTTATCGTGCAGCAACATAATGCTGTCGCGCCCTGAAACATCATAAAAATATTGCACCACAGGCAGAAGCTTTGCATCGGCAGTCCGGTTACTGATCACAGTTGATTTCATGCCGGCGGCAGCCTTTTTTGCAAAGCCGGCTTCACGTTCTTTCTTTTCCTTCAGGGTTTTCGGAGGCTCGATGTGCGCCGAAAGCACAGTACTAATGAGCAACACAACTGCTAAAAGTAGCTTTTTCATGTTTACGAAATTTGTTGTAAAATTAAGCAAAAAAGCCCCGTAAACAGGGCTTCATTGAATATTAAATGCTAAAGGTCTTTGCTTACAATCCAGGAAAGTTGTTTGCAAATTCCTTAGCAACTTACAGAGACTCAAAAACCATACTGCAACGAAAGCACAAGGTTTCGTCCGGGAGCAACAAGGCCCGAAGAATACGGCCGGTAGCGTTTATCGAGAAGGTTCTCAACTCCACCACTCACCGTTAGATGGTCGTTCACCTTCACAAGCGTTTTAAAGTTGAGTGTAAACCATGCCGGAGAGTATGGATTTCCATCAGCATCAATGGCATACATATAACTTTTACCCTTTTCTTCCTCCGGCATTTCGTCATAGCTTACCTCGGCGGAATAATGTGTATTGAGCTCAAGCATCACTTTTGGCATGGCATATCTGACACGTGCCATTCCGAAGAAAGGCGCAGCATGGCGCAGTGGACTTGTGGTGCCATCGTCAAGCTCCTCTTCGCCTTTTTGCCAGGTGAGGTTGCTGAAGAAGCTGAAGCCTGCCGGAAGTTTTAATTCAACAGCCGCCTGCATACCATAAACATTGGCTGAGGCAGCATTTTGAATAGCAAACACCCTGCTCATCTCGCCCTGGTACATGACACTATCCGAGCCATTGAGCTGAAACTCACGTCTCACGAGGGCATCAGTAAGCATGGTATAGTATGCCGTGAGGTCAATTTTCAAAGATTTGGCAAATACCTTGCTGATTCCTGCTTCGGCATTGTAGGCATATTCCGGTTTCAGGTCAGGATTTGGAACCATCACTGCACCTGGCTGCGAATCGAATATTTTGCCAATATCGTCCACATTCGGCGAGCGGAAACCTGTTGCCAGATTGGCCATCAAAACAAACGAATCGCTTGCTTTGTGAGTCAAACCAAGGCTTCCTGTAAGCGCTCCACGCGACATTGTTGCATCCTTGAAAGGCAGTGCAAACAAGCTGGTATCGAAGCTTGCCTCCAACTGATAGTAATTGTAACGCAAGCCGGCCTGGATGGTTGTTTTTGCCCCCAAATGATATTGATAGGCACCAAAGAGCGCGTAGGACGACCATTGTGATTCGGGATAGCGTGCCGGACCAGCAACCATAACACCGGTTTCGATGTTTTCGTCTGTCCCGCTTGATTGAATGTCGTTGCGAACAAGCTCAAGCCCGTACAATAGTTTGTCTCTTAAGCCAAGCTGCTTGTTAAAGTCGAGGTTCACCGAATAGGCAGCCACCTCCTCCATCCGGTTATAGCGGATGTTTTTGTTCAGGTCGCGGTCGTGGCGGCTCTCGGCAAACTGCTGCAATGCAACCGACAACTGCATCTGATCATACAAAAGTCCGGATTGCTGATGCATGACCGAAAGCTTGTGCATTGTCCAATCCTGTGGGCCGTAATACCATTCAGCACTTCGGGGAAGTCCGTTTTTGAGACGCAGTAATCGGTCGTATCTGGCATAATCTGTTGTGGTTGAGTAATATAAACCATACTCAAACTTCAGGTTATCGTTTGGCCTGAAAATGAACTTTTGCATCAGGTTTTGTTGGTTATATCCTGAAGGTTTCTGTACCAAAGGATCGGAGTTTGTCACAACGCGATCCACACTATCCTGACGCACAACATAATACGGCTTCAGGTATTCATCAGGACCATTTTTCCCCATGCGTAGATCGCCAAAATGATTATAGCTGAAACTGGTTACCGAGGCCCATTTCTTTCCGGCTACCGCCACATCAAGGTGCGTACTCAGTTCGTTGTTGGCCGATGAAAAGCGGGTTGAAGCTTTTCCATGAACCGTGGTGCCACGATCGCTCATCGTTGCTCCCAACGTATTGAAAGCCATCACACCACCAATGGCATCACTGCCATACATCACCGAGCCCGGTCCAAAAAGAACCTCGGCAGATTGCACGCTGTAAGGGTCAACAGAAATGATATTTTGAAGGTTTCCACCGCGAAAGATGGCTGTGTTCATACGAACACCGTCAACAGCAATGAGCAAACGGTTGGTGGCAAATCCCCTGATCATCGGGCTGCCCCCGCCCTGCTGGCTTTTCTGGATGAAAACCTCCCCGCTTTGTCCGATCAAATCGGCAGATGTTTGTGGGCTTTGCAGGGCAATTTCAGTTGGCCGTATCACACTCACCCTTTGCGATATCTCGCTTCTTGACTGTGCCCAACGGTTGGCCGAAACCACCACTTCGTCAAGTTTTATATTCGATGGCTGGAGCAAAACTATAAATTTGCGATTTTTCAGCGAGGCATAACTTGTACTGTAATTTTCATAGCCCAACATCACAAACACCAGACTGTCAGCGTCTTTTAATTGAGGCACTGTTGCTTTTCCTTTTTCATTGGTGATGAGTCCCGATGCACCGGTTTTGACAGTAACAAACGGAAGTGCATCGCGCGTGAGTGCATCCATCACACTCACTTCCTGGGCATGCATCCATCCAAAAGCCATGGTGAAAACCACAGCCAAAACATATTTTATATTCATTGTAAATTTCGTTCGATTAATAAAAATTAGCAAATGATTCTAAATCAAAGATTTAAAAATAATAAAGTGACATTCGGCATTAAGCAAAATGAAACTTAAAAAATACTTGCTAATAAATCACGGGGAGGCTGCTCCGGTATAGATGGAAAAAAAACTTTGATTGCAAAACGATAAACAGTTGGCTTTTGCGTCCTCAATGCATCTTTGTTGGGAAGAATCAATTGCTGCGAATCAACATAAAAAAGCGACATTATCTGTCCTGCAAGCCTTTCAACAGGCAGTGGGCCTTTGCGTTGCGTTTCGTCTTTCACCATTTGTTTTAAGAAAACCTTGAGTTTTGTTTCCTTTTTATCTGGAAAAACTTCGTACCAGGTTGATTCGCCTACACGTTCTGAACGCACGATGTCATACATCTGACCCATGTATTCAAACTCCATGTCGTGAATCCGTTTGAATTGGTTGTTTGTTTTTTTTTCGAGTGCCAGAGGTATTTCCAGGATAATGAGCTCATCGCTAAGGAGTCCTTCAAGCAAATGCTGACGAATTTCTTTTCGCTGTTTTTCCTTTTGAATGACCAAAACCCATGAAATTCCGGCCTGCAACAAAAAAAGCAGTGAAAGCAGAAAAAATCCGATAGCAGCCAGTGTTTTCAAATCGCGGCAAAACTAATCAATAATTGAATAAGCCGGTTTTGAATTATTTCAGAACTGACGAAGTATTTAGCTTCATACATGTTCATATTCCAAGGATAAGATTTTTAATACTTTACAATTTTCATCTCAACAAAATACAAATCGTATCCTTGGAATGAACTTATAAAAATTTCTTCCTGAAACGATTCATTATCCAGACTGCAATTGTAAAAAACATAAGAAGTAAGGCAGCCAACGCATTCAACCATTTTAAACCGGTAAAAAGCGAGCCGCTGAGTGCAAAAACAGAAGGAATTTCGGGATAAAGAGTCAAGGCAATCAGGGTATTGAAGTTTTCGAGGTAATCCATCAAAGGCGCAAGGAAGACTGAAAAATGCCAAAAAGAGACCCACCGGCTTGTCAGGTTGAACGAACCAAATCTGAGAACAATAAAAACGAAAAGCGAGCCGTAAACAAGCGGATAAACCATGTCAATTACAGCGATCTGAAACCAGTACAATGCCCTGCCCCCGGCACCAAGAATAGCAAAGAGCTTTTGCATTTCAGCAACTGAATACCACATTCTTACATCAAGAATCCTAATAGAAGCACCATACTGTCTGTAATCAATCTGTGGAAAAATATAAAAGGTAAATAAAGCTATCAAAAGAAGCAACAAGGCAAGAATTAGCCATTGCAGCCTGACACTGAGGCGGTTTAAAAGATTTAACCAGAATGACAAAACCTGCATACCTTCTTTCTCCAAAGCACTATCTTTGCAAAGTAAAGCAAAAAAGAATCATCAAAAAAGAATTTGAAATGCCAGCTGCAAAGCGAAAGAAAACGGCTGCACCCAGGCGCCGAAGCACGAAATCGAAAAATAAATCATGGCTTCAGTCATTGTTATATATTCTGCTTGTACTGTTGGTGCTTACGGCGATTGCACTGGCTGCAGGTTATGTGTATGTACGTAAAAACAAAAACGACCTCCGCCCGAAAACAACGGACACCGAACAAACGCAATCCCAACCTATTGACACAACACTCAACGGAACATGGATCAATGCCGGGAACGGTAATATGCTCACGGTGAAAAATGAAAATTTTACACTTGATTTTCCATCGGTGGAATCAAAAAAATCAAAGCACGGAAAATTTTTCGTGAATGACAAACACATCGTCATCGAAACTTCTGAGACAGACGATTGTTCGACGGGGAAAGGAACATACACCTTCGTTTTAGACAACGAAAACCTGACTATCAGCGCATTGAACGATGCCTGCAGCCTTAGAAAAAACCTGTTCGCGCAGTCCTGGTACAAAATGTAATGCTTGCCGGCCAATCAGTTGCCACCGCGTGATGAGACCGATTTACCGAGAATGATTACTTTTGTCCGATTCTCATTAGCTTAATATGAAAAAAAGGATACTTATACCCCGGACTCCGCTGCAGAGAATAATGACTCTCGCAGCCTTGTTGCTGGTTTGTGTTCCGGGTTATGTTCGCTCACAACACCTCATCCATGGCACCATAAACGGATACAACCAAAGAACCATTGTGCTTTCGGCCATTCGAGGCGATCAGCAACTTCCGGTTGATTCCGTCAAAACAAACCGGGAAGGTTATTTTCGTCTGGAAACAAAAAACTGGTATCAACCCGGCATGTATTTTTTACAAACTGACGAGGATCAGCACATAAAAATTATATACAACAATACTGATATTCAATTGGTTTCTGACAATACTACAGAAGATGTACAGGTTGAATTCGTGGGATCGGATGAGAATAAGCTCTGGTACGAATATTCAGTGCTGAAAGCCGAAACCAAGGCTAAAAAAGATTTGATCAACCCTATTCTGCAACAATATCCGCAAGACGAAACCTTTTACCAACAGGCTGTTGAAGCCTACAACCAACTCCAGCAACAGCTTATCAGCAAAGCTGACTATATTTACCTCAAACACTCCGAAACCCTTGCTGCACGCTTCATCAGAGCCGATGTTCCTCCGATGATCAATCTGCAATTGCCATACGATGAGCAGCTCAGGCAACTGAAAAATCATTTTTTCGACAAGACAGATTTCGCCGACACCCTCTTGCTCAATTCGGATGTGCTCACCACTAAAATGATTGACTTTCTGGCATTGCACCAGCAGCCCCAAATGGATATGTCAGCCCTACAGTATGTTTTTATAGAGGCCTTAGATGTGATAATGAAAAATGCAGCGGTTGAAAAGAAAACATATCTCTTTGCACTTGAATACTTTATCGAAGGATTTGCCCGGATGGGTTTCACCGGCATCACCGATTACCTCAGCAACCTGCCACACCTCAACAACGAATGCATGGATATGCAAACGCTCATGGACGTAGAACGTATTGCCGGGGCGCATCGGCGCGTCATCACCGGATCGGCAGCTCCCGAAATCGTCTCAAACGACATCCACGGTCATCCATTTTCGTTGGAGCAAACCAAAGAAAAGGTAAAACTGCTTGTTTTTTGGTCTGTGAACTGCCCGCATTGTTTGTTGGCTATTCCTGAAATCAAAAAACTTGCTGAAAAATGGCCTCAAATCCAAATCATTTCCTTTGTTTTAAGCACCGACCGCAATAAATTAGAAGAGATCATTGCCCGCGAACAACTCAGCTGGATCCATCTCAGCGACGGACTTGGGTGGAACAGCACGGTTGCACAGGAATATATGGTGTATGGCACACCAACACTTTTTTTGATTGACGAACAAAACAACATTTTGTCCAAACCAGCCTCCGTGGCCGAAGCAGAAGCTGTGATTCAACTACACTTCAACAAACCAGAATAATCATACAAACATGAATTATAGTCAGTTAACAAAATTAATTTCTTCCTGGTCCCTGACTCTCATCTTATTTATTGCCCATTTTTCAAGTTTCGCACAAAGCAACGAGGCAAACCGTTGGGTTGATTCGGTGTACCAAAAGCTTAGTCTGGAAGAAAAAATAGCGCAACTGATGATCGTTCGAGCCAATCAGCCCGACAAGCCATACAATCCTGATATTGAGAAATGGATCGAACAATATAATATAGGTGGTGTAACATTTTTCAAAGGCAATCCGAAATCGCAGGTTTTTCAAACCAACAAATGGCAACAAAAAGCACGAACACCCATGCTCATCAGTATTGATGCCGAGTGGGGGCTTGCCATGCGCCTGAGCGAAACTGTCTCCTATCCGTTTCAAATGACACTTGGCGCTGTTCAAAACGACAGCCTCATCGCACTGATGGGCGCTCAGATCGCCGAACAAAGCAAACGAATGGGCATCCATATCAATTTTGCTCCGGTGATTGACGTGAACAACAATGCCGAAAACCCGGTGATCGGTGTAAGAAGCTTTGGCGACACTCCTTCTATTGTTGCCGGCAAAGGTCTGCTCTATGCCAAAGCGTTACAGGAGAATGGCGTTACCCCTACTGCAAAACACTTTCCGGGGCATGGCGACACGCGCAACGACTCGCACTACACCCTCCCTGTGATCAACCACAGCCGCAGCCGCCTCGACAGCATTGAGCTTTTGCCTTTCAAAAAACTTATCGCGCAAGGTGTTGAGGGAATTATGACTGCACACTTGCACGTCCCGGCGCTCGATTCCACGCCAAACTTACCAACAAGTTTATCATACAAGGTTGTAACAGAAATACTTAAGCAAGAGTTAGGTTTCAAAGGACTTATCATCACCGATGGCCTCGATATGAAAGGTGTCACCTCGGTGCAGCCTTCAGGAAAAATCGAATTGATGGCACTTCAGGCCGGAAACGACCTTTTGCTCCTTCCTACCGACGTTCCGCTCGCCATCACATCAATTAAGCTCGCACTCGAAAAAGGTGAAATAAGTATGAACCGCATTGAGGAAAGTTGCAAAAAAGTGTTGCATTTCAAATACAAAGCGGGGCTAAACGCTTATCGTCCAGCTCCTATAGAAAATTTGATCAGCGACCTCAATCGTTCACAATACAGTCAGCTCGTTCAGGATTTATTTGATAACGCAGTCACTGTTTTACGAAACACCAACAACATTTTGCCCTTAAAGCCCGACACTAATTGGGCTGTTTTGACAATTGGAAAAACAAAAAGCGCCGACAGCCTCCTTTTAAAACATCTCAAGAAAGTGAAGTTTTTTGAAATTGAAAAAAATGCTGATAAAGAAGCTGTTGCAAAGCTGAAAACGTCACTGAAAACGTATAAAAACATTGTTCTTAACATTAAAAACACCAATATCCTCGCCAACAAAAAGTTTGGAATCACCGATGTGACAATACAATTGGTTCAGGATTTATCAAAAGACAAAAACCTCGTTCTCAATCTCTTCGCTTCCCCTTATGCGCTCGACCTTTTTACTGTCAATGATCAAATCAAAGGCATCATCATCGCCTATCAGGACCGACCCGAAACCGAAAAAACCGTAAACCAAATTTTGACAGGTGTCACCACGTCAAAGGGAAAACTTCCGGTGAACCTTAAAAGCGGATTCGAAGCAGGCTTTGGGCTTCAAACAAGCACCGGAACAATTGGTTTTAACCCACCCGCAGCATCCCCTGCTCGGGCAACTGAAACCGCAGAAATCAATCATACGCTGTTCAAAAAGATTGACTCCGTCGCCTTGCTTGGAATTCAAAAAAAAGCTTATCCCGGCTGTCAGATTGTTGCCATACACAAAGGGAAAGTCATCTATAGAAAAGCATTCGGTCAACTCACCTACGAAGGGAATGAAAAAGTTACCAACCAAACAATTTACGATCTTGCCAGCCTCACCAAAATGTTGGCTACCACATTGGTAACCATGAAATTATACGAAGATTCACTACTATATATGAGCCAGACCCTCGGCGATTTTCTCCCCTATCTCAACAAAACAGACAAAGGAAAACTTCGCATTTATGACGTTTTAACACATCAATCAGGGCTTGATGGCTGGATTCCTTTTTACCAAAAAACACTTATTGATGGAAACCTTGATCTATCCATCTACCACAACGTTTCCGATCCGGATCATCCCTACAGGGTTGCAGAAAATCTTTACCTGAGCCGCGAATACCGCTATGAAATCTACGCGCAAATTGCAGGCAGCAAGCTAAAAAAAAAAGAATACCGCTACAGCGACCTTGGCTTTATAATGCTTCCTCTCATTGCTGAGTTGCTCACTAACAAAGCTTTCGACGGCTATGTTTACGACAATTTCTACAAGCCTTTGAAACTTGATTCAATCTGCTTTCAACCACTGAAAAAATACCCAAAATCAGTGATTGCACCAACAGAAAATGATCAGGAATTTCGCAAGCAATTGCTTCAGGGCGATGTTCACGACCCTGCAGCAGCCATGCTTGGAGGCATTTCAGGGCATGCAGGCCTTTTTGGCACAGCCGGCGATGTGGCCCAAATCATGCAAATGCTTCTTAACAAAGGCACTTTAAACGGAACTAAAATATTTGAACCTGGCACTGTTGACTACTTCACCAAGACACATTTCAAAGACAACCGTAGAGGACTTGGCTTTGATAAACCACCGCTCGACCCCAAAGAATCAAACCGGTCAATGGCCGACTCAGCCTCTGCACAAAGTTTTGGTCACACAGGTTTTACCGGCACTTTCGCCTGGGCCGACCCCAAAAACCAACTTGTGGTTGTGTTTTTATCCAACCGCGTATATCCCGATGCCAAAACCAATCTTTTGGCAAAAATGGGAATCAGACCAATAATTCATGAACTTTTCTACCAATACGTTTCACAATCCGGGAAGAAATAAATGCACCAACACAGCAGTCATCATAAAGAGCGTACCCAAAGCAAAAACCTGCTCATAACATTTTTGCTTAACCTCATCATCTCGGTTGCCGAACTGATCGGGGGTCTGCTTTCAAACAGCCTTTCGCTTATCTCCGATGCCATCCACAACTTCAGCGATGGTTTGGCTGTTTTGATCACATGGCTTTCGATTCGCATCAGCAAACGACCTGCTAATCAGCAACATACTTTTGGTTACAAGCGTGTTCAGATTCTTGCTGCCTTGTTCAATGCCTTGACTTTGATAACAATCTGCATCTTTTTGCTGGCAGAAGCCTACCACCGGTTTATGCAGCCTCAAGCTGTAGAAGGTTTTGCCATGATGTGGGTAGCCATGATTGGTCTTGTGGCTAACCTGCTTGGCGTTGTTTTGTTACGCAAATTCTCAAATGACAATCTCAACATCAAAGCCGCTTATTTGCATCTTATCGGCGACAGCCTTTCCAGCGTGGCTGTAATCATTGGCGGAGTACTGATCATCTTTTACGAAATTTATTGGATTGATCCGCTCATCACCGCATTGATAAGCCTTTACATTTTAAAAGAAACCTGGGAAGTTCTTGCAGAGACTTACAGGATTCTGATGCAGGCAGGCCCCTCAACAATGCAGCTTCAACCCATAGCCGACCGCGTTGTTGCCATCGAAGGTATCAAAAGCATTCACCACATTCACATTTGGCAGCTTACGGATCAGGAGCTTCATTTTGAAGCACATATCGAAATGGAAAACGATCTTTTACTCACCGAGGCTCAGAAAAAAAGCGATGTAATCCGGGCGCTGCTGGTGCAGGAGTTTGGCTTTGCGCATGTGACTTTGCAAACCGAAATCAACCGCTGTTCCGAACCCGATTTGGTAGCCGGAGGCGATCATTGCCATTGCTGACACGGTTTTTCAGCTGATTTCGGTAACATTTGCTACTTTTGTACAGTGAATTTTTAGAATTTAATATGAAGAACTTTTTGAAAACTGCCGGTCTCTGGCTACTTTCATTGCTCCTAATGGGTGCTTTTGCTATTTATCAACGCACAACAGGCCCAACCTATCCGGTTAGCGGCAAAGTGGTGATCAAAGGAGAAACTGTTAAATACAAATTGCTCCGCAGCCACGACACCGGCATGGACGCTCCTATTGATATTAAGGTGCCTGAGGGCGTGAACGCAGTGTTTCGTTACAAAAGATTTAAGAGCCATGATGAATGGACCACTGTTGACATCACAGCCGATAGCAACCGTATAAAGGCCAACATTCCACATCAACCGGCTGCCGGAAAGGTCGAATACCAATTGGCATTGATGGAAGGCGAAAATTCATACCCGCTAACCGAAGAACCCATCGTGATACGATTCAAAGGAAAAGTGCCTGATTTTGTGTTAGCACCACATATCTTCTTTATGTTTTTTGCAATGGTTTTTGGCATCAGAACCAGCCTCGAAGCCATATTGAAAAGAAAAAACACCTATCGGCTCACTTCAATAACCGTCATATTGTTGTTCATTGGTGGATTAATCCTTGGTCCGATTGTTCAGAAATATGCTTTCGATGCCTTCTGGACAGGATGGCCGTGGGGGACCGACCTCACTGACAATAAAACCATCATTATGTTTATTTTTTGGGCGATAGCCTGGCTTCGTTTACGAAAAAATACTGAAAATAAGGTTTGGCCTGTTGTTGCCATGCTGGTAATGATTGCTGTATATTTAATCCCGCATAGTATGCTGGGTTCTGAAATTGACCACACCAAGGCATCACCTAACACCGAAATTCAACAATGACCTTTCTCATTATCGGCATCACTGTCATCATCTCGCTGGTGGCCATGCAAAGCCCCGAACTTTTTCATAAACTAAGTTTCAGTCCCTGGCTCATTGATCAGAAAAAGCAAAGCTGGCGATTTCTCAGCCACGGACTTGTTCATGCAGGCTGGGCACATCTGGCCATAAATATGTTTGTGCTTTACTCTTTTGGAAGCCACGTTGAGGAAGCTTACGAAGGTTTGTTTGGCGTGTCGAAAGGGATGTTGTTCTACTTCTTATTATATGTTGGCGGCATCCTGTTTTCTACGGTTTTTGACTATGGAAAGCATAAGTCGGATCCATATTACACTGCGGTGGGCGCTTCGGGTGCAGTGGCATCCGTTTTATTTGCCAGCATTATCATTTCGCCAACCTCAAAATTATTGATTTTTCCCATTCCGTTTCCCGTCCCTGCCTATATCTTTGGTGTGCTTTATCTGGTTTATTCAGCCTATATGGGACGCCGCGGACAAGACAATATCGGTCATTATGCCCACTTCTTTGGAGCTGTCTTTGGCGTTTTCTTTACCATTCTGACAAAACCCGAACTGATCGCACGCTTTGGCGCGCAGCTCGGTTTATTCTGAATCAATTCAAATCGGGATTCACCGGAAACCTTCGCCAGAGATCATAAGCCGGCCCCATCCTTTGGAGATGAACATTCCACATTTTATGCGGCAATGTGCGCATTAGCAGGCGTTGGTTGGTGTCTGAAACCACCCATGCATTGCGTTTAAGTTCGTCTTCGAGCTGTCCGGGCGACCAACCCGAATAACCAAGAAAAAACCTGATACGTGTTTTGTCTAACAACTTGAGACTGATCATTTCACTAATCACTTCCATATCGCCTCCCCAAAACAATCCATCGGCAATTTCGTCGCTACCCGGAATCTCATCTCCCAAGGTATGAACAAAGAACAAATTGTCTGTCTGCACCGGCCCGCCAATAAATACATCGGCATCAAAATCAGGAAAACCCTCGATTATCTGACTGAAACGCGTGGTGGTGGGCTTGTTCATCACAACGCCAAACGAGCCTTCGTCATTGTGTTCAATCATCAACACAACAGCTCTTCCAAAATAAAACTCATCCATCAAAGGTTCGGCAATAAGCACCCTTCCCGGCTTGGGTTTCAAGTCGTTACTCCTGATTTGTATCAACTTTTCCATATCCATCCTTCAAAAATCCTTTATAACTGTATTGGTCAAATCTTTAATTTTACAGCCTGATCAAAAAATGTACCACGCTTGAACAACGTTTCTAATCATTCGCGCTTTCTTCAGCTTCGGCAGGAGTTTTCCTTTTTCGAGTACCAAAGTTATAGCTTTCGGGAAGAAAATGAGGCCTATCGGCTGCAATTTAACTTTAATTTAGGAAACAAATTTTACTTCCATCCTGAGACGCTGATTCCTAAAAAAAGTTTCCTGAAACTCCCTCAAAATGTAGAACAACTCAACTGGCTGGTTTTCAATATCGGCATGGTCGAACTGATCAGCTACTGGAAGCTTGCCTGTCCTGAAAAAGTAATAATCAAGCCTTATCGGCTGGACGAGCAACAACATCAATGGTGGAAAAAACTGTATTACAACGGCTTAGGCGAGTTTTTTTATGTTAATGACATCAAAACAACACGCGATGCATTTATGCAGATTGAGTCGGAAGGCGATGAACCGATGACGGCTGTGGCAACCGAAACAAACCAATTGACGATCGTACCCGTTGGTGGCGGAAAAGATTCTGTTGTGACACTCGAACTACTTCGGCAGGCTGGAAAACCAATTGTTCCGATGATCGTAAATCCGCGCAAGGCCAGCCTCGACACTGCAAAGATTGCTGGTTTTGAGCCGGAACAATGCCTGATTTTTCAGCGTACGCTCGATCCACAGCTCCTAAAACTCAATGCCGAGGGCTTTCTTAACGGACACACACCTTTTTCTGCCCTTTTGGCATTTCTCTCAGCTTTGGGTGCTTTGTTCACCGGAGCACCCTGGATTGCGCTGTCAAACGAATCGAGCGCGAGTGAATCAACAGTTCACAACGAAGAAGTCAATCATCAATACAGCAAATCCATCGAGTTTGAAGATGATTTCATCTGGTATATGCAGCATTACCTGCTAAAAAACGCACATTATTTTAGTTTTCTGCGTCCTGTCAGCGAGTTGCAGATCGCTCAGATTTTCAGTCGTTTTCAGCCTTATCATGCTGCTTTCAGAAGCTGTAACGCAGGAAGCAAAACCGACAGCTGGTGTAACAATTGTCCGAAATGCCTTTTCACCTATCTCATGCTTTCTCCTTTTGTAAAACCTACCGGATTGAAAGCAATTTTTGGTGAAAACCTGCTGCAAAAGAATAGCCTTAAATCCTATCTCGATGAGTTAAGAGGCAAAACGGCTGCAAAACCTTTTGAATGTGTCGGTACTGTTGACGAAGTCGAGCTTTCATGCCAGGCAACCGGGCATCTGTTTCCCGATGCAGGAAATACCTTGTTGCAGGACATTACTTTGCAAGATTTTGCCATCATCCGAAGGGATCTCAGCAAACATTTGCAGCAGTTCGAAACAAACAGACACCCTGATGAGTCTTTCACAAAAATTCTGCGCGATGCAATCTCCAATTGAGGCCATCCTTTCGAAACTGCGCAACAAGGCCATTCTTGTGCTTGGTTTTGGGCGTGAAGGGAAGTCAACACTGCGTTTTTTGCAGCAATGGCTACCCGAAAACAAGGTGCTGATTGCTGATTTGAATACTCCCGACTCCCAAACTTCACCTGAACTGTCCGGTCTTCAGGTTTTTTCCGGTGCCAACTACCTCGAATCCTGCCGATTAGCCGATGTGATTATCAAATCTCCCGGCATACCCGGCAGACTGATACAGCTTTCTGCCAACCAAACACTAAGCTCGCAAACCGATCTTTTCCTCGAGGCCTACCGCAGCCAAACAATTGGAATCACCGGAACGAAAGGCAAAAGCACCACCTCCTCCCTTATTCATCATCTGCTCACAGCTTCGGGAATCCACAGCATCCTGACGGGTAATATCGGCATCCCCTGTTTCGACATCCTTGCCGACATCAGGCCTGATTCAAAGGTTGTGTTTGAGCTTTCGGCCAACCAGCTTGAGTTTTCAACCCACAGCCCGTCAATTGGCGTTTTGCTGAATGTTTTTGAAGAGCATCTCGATCATTTCCTGACACTCGAAGCCTACCGAAAGGCGAAACTCAACCTTGTACTCAACGGCATAAAAGATGATCAAATAATCATTCATCACACTTTGTTGCCATTTGTCGCAAATTCGCAGGCTACGATCCAAACCATACCTAATAAGCAATTTGATGCAGCTTTTGATTTGAAGCTGAAAGGCGAGCACAATCAATTGAATGCGCAGGCTGCGCTGCTTGCGGCCATGGCTGCCGGAGCCGAATACCCTGATCTTTTATCGGCGCTTTCCACTTTTTCCGGCCTGCCTCACCGGCTTGAATACCTTGGTAAGCATGGCGGACTACATTTTTACAACGACAGCATTTCAACCATACCTGAAGCCGCCGTTGCCGCCCTGAAAACGCTTCCCGACACCAACTATCTGATCCTCGGCGGCTTTGATCGTGGCATCCATTACGATTTGCTTGTCAATTTTCTATTGACAAACCCGGTTAAGCAAGTCTTTCTCACAGGCGAAGCGGGGAAACGAATTGGGAGAATGCTCGAATCGGCTGGCCATAAAGGCATTGTCATCAGTTATTTTGATGACTTACATGAGGTTTTTCAACAACTGAAAACGACTGGAAAATCTGGTGAGCTTTGTTTGTTAAGTCCGGCAGCGGCAAGCTACGATCGGTATAAAAATTTCGAGCACCGGGGAGATGTGTTCAGAACCCTGGCCCTGAATTTCAGCTAATTTCAAACCAATAAAGGCGTCTGAAGTTTTTTGCACGTTTAATCGGGCAGCTCGGGAGGATTGGAAACTGGCATCTGGTAAGCGTCAGTTTTTTTCGGAATTGTCGGGAGAATGGGTTTCCATTCGTCAGTGTTCTCCCTTGATTTAAGTTCAGGCATTCCAATGTTCTCGCCAAGCATGATGCCAACAACCTCATCAGCCGAAACGGCTCTGTAATCGGGAGGAGGCATGAAAAACTCGTCTCTTACATTTACCTCTTTCACCTGAGTAACCTGCGTTGTATTTCGGCCCAGACTTGTATAAACAATTGATTTTGTCATCAGGCCGCCTTGCATCAGTTGCGTCCAGCCATCGCTTTCGCGCACCGCGGCAAAAACAGTTGGCCTGCTAAACAAACGCATCATTTTATTGAGTTTTTTAAGTGAAATACCGGAATAAGGCATTATTTCACTGCTAATCCAGGTTTCTTCAATAACAGTCGTATCAAAGACCACTTGAAATTTCGACGAAAGAAAGCCACAAATGCTAGAAGTTGAATCCATTGCCTTGAAAGAAATCTTTTGAATCATCGCTGTGTCAATGTCTCCTGCTTTAAGGTCCGACAACATTTTCTCCAGCTCGGGCAAGGCTTTTTCCCGCTCATATTGCGGTATTTGTTCAATCATCATGCGCATTTGATGCTCAATATTTAGAAGGAATCTATTCCTGAGTGTATCTCCGTTTCCTTTCCAGTAAATTGTCTGCTTTGGGAAAACAAGGCAAACTTCTTCATTTTCAAGATCAAAGATAAATGAGGAGGTTGCGCTCTCAACGCGAAGCTTTTGACCCTGAATAAAAACACTTTGCGATGAGAAATTACCATAGCGGTCTTCGCTGCGCTCAACAATCCACCAACCACAAAAAGTGGTTTCAGGCACAAAAACCAATAAAACGATTAGTACTAAAACATTTAAACGCAATCTCATTTATCTTGCATAATGATTCAGAAAACATAAAAAATTCAAATAATCAATGCAAAAAAGACAATTATATTCTCAATTTGCCATTCAAAGATAAAATTTTGCAGGCTTCTGTCTGAAGTTAAGGAAAAAAAACTACTTTTGCACCTCTAAAATAAGCAGATACCATGTCAAAAGAAAAAGAAATCCTCAAAAGTGGTGATGAAAAGCTGGAAGCTGTTGAGGAAGCATTGAGCAAAACCGAGAAGTTTATTGAGAACAACCAGAAACTCATTTCGATCGTTGTCGGAGTGCTTGTAGTTGTTGTTTTAGGATATTTTGGCCTGAACAGGTATTATTTTGAGCCAAGGGAAAAAGAAGCCCAGGTTCAGATTTTTGCTGCTCAAAAGTACTTTGAAATGGACTCCCTGAATAAAGCGCTTTATGGCAACGACCTGAATCCTGGATTCATTGATGTGATTGATCAATACGGCTCAACAAAAGCCGGTAATCTGGCAAAATATTATGCCGGCATTTCATTCCTTCGTCAGGGAAACTATCAGGAAGCCATCAACTACCTTAAAAAATTCAATGGCAAGGATAATATCATCGCTCCGCTGGCAATTGGTGCAATGGCCGATGCCTATGCCGAGATGAATGACCTCACTAAAGCTGGCGAGCTGTATATGAAAGCCGCTGGTAAAAGTGACAACGAATTTACCAAACCTATGATGCTTTTCAAAGCCGGAAGAACATTCGAACTCAGCAACAATTTTAAAAAAGCAGCTGAAGTTTATGAAAAGATCAAGGCTGAATTTCCTAACTCTACCGAAGGCCGCACAATTGATAAATACATCGAACGCGCCAAAGGAAAAGCATAGGCAATCGTAAAAGATTTTGACTAAACCTGACATTATTTGTCAGGTTTTTTTATTTTGGCACTCAAATGAACCCCGAATCTACCACCATGCGTATCATCTTTTTCGGAACACCGGTGTTTGCAGCAGCACATCTGGAATACCTTGTTCAAAATGGACACGAGATTGCAGCTGTTGTCACCGCCCCCGACAAACCGGCAGGACGTGGAAAACAACTGCAGGAATCAGCTGTAAAGAAAACCGCAATGCAATCAGGCATTCCTGTTTTGCAGCCGTTGAAATTAAAAGACCCTGTTTTTGTGCAGCAATTACAAATCCTCCAGGCCGATCTTTTTATCGTGATTGCTTTCCGAATGCTGCCCGAAATCGTGTGGAAGCTTCCGGCGAAAGGCACTTTCAATCTCCATGCTTCGCTCCTTCCAAACTACAGGGGCGCTGCTCCCATAAACCGCGCCATCATGAATGGAGAAACCGAAACGGGGCTCACTACATTTCTGATCAACGAAGACATAGATACCGGCCACATCATCAAGCAAATAAGACTGCCAATCGGAGAGAATGAAACAGCCGGTGAACTGCATGATAAAATGATTCAGAAAGGATGCACATTGGTTGAAGAAACCATACTGCTACTGTCGCAAGCCGGAACCTCTGCTGTTCCACAAAGCGCATTTGTTTCGGATTTTGATGCATTGAAACCTGCACCAAAGCTATATAAAGAAGACGGAAAGATAAACTGGAACAAAAACGGCCGCGAAATACATAACCTTATAAGAGGTTTGAGCCCATATCCGGGGAGCTATACGCGCTTCGTTTCAGAAAATGGTGAGTTGATGGAATTGAAGCTTTACAAAAGTCGGTTCGAAGAAACTGCTCACGACAAAACACACTTCACCCTTTTGACAGACAACCGCACTTATGCAAAGGTTGCACTTGAGGGCGGCTTTTTGTTTCTTGACGAATTGCAGCAATCCGGAAAGAAAAACCTGCCGATAGAGGCATTTTTAAACGGATTTAAGTTCCATGGAATTTGGAAAGCCGATCTGATGTTCTAAGCTTTTACACACCAAAATGCCTGATTCTGCAAGTTTTAGGTATTTTTTCTTAGGTTAATGCGGTTTTTTAAAAAAAACTTCAAAAAAATTCCACTTTTTGATGCTAACCGCTTGCATTTGAATAATTATAGATTATTTTTGTGGCTTGTTCGACCAATATTCTAACTAATATCTAAAAAAATGAACAAAGCTGAATTAACCGATGTAATGGCTGCAGAAGCCGGTTTATCAAAAGCAGATGCTAAAAAAGCGCTTGATGCTTTTATTTCTACAACTTCAAAAGCACTCCAGGAAGGTGACAAAGTTACCCTTGTTGGTTTTGGTACTTTCTCTGTTTCAGGCAGGTCCGAAAGAAAAGGACGCAACCCTCAAACTGGTAAAGAAATCAGTATTGCTGCTAAAAAGGTAGTGAAGTTTAAACCAGGTTCTGAGCTTTCAGCAAACGTAAAATAAGTTTACGCTACTGATAAAAAAACGTCCGACAGAGCTCTGCCGGACGTTTTTTTTTCGACTTCAATGATCTTATCTTATGAAGGGATCTACCGATAAAGAGATAATAATCACAAGCACAAAATAATTGATGCGCATGAAATAGTAAAATGGATTGAAAGGGACAGTGCTTTCCTTTTTAAGCATTCCGGAAAAAACAAATATCAGCCAGATAACTGCAACTAAAATGGAAAGCGTTACCCAAACAGAACGCGTAAGTCCAAACAAGGGAAGCATCAGTGCTGTCACTGCCGTGGCAAAAGTCCACAGAAAAGTGAGGTAGCGAATGTGCTTCTCATCATAGAGTTGGGTGATAGATGGATAACCCGCCTGCACATATTCTTCGCCATACTTGAGCATTAACAGCCAAAAATGGGGAACTTGCCAGATAAAAAAGAAAAAAGCCAGCATAAGCGCTTGTAAGCTAAACACATCGCCTCCTCCGGCAACCCAACCAACAACAGGTGGAATGGCACCAATGACAGATCCGGGAATAACTGCAAATGCTGTTTTCCGTTTCATTGGTGTATAAATGCCGTTGTACCAAATCAAAGCAAGGAGGCCAAGTTGAAACCCAACAAAGTCAGAACCCAGCCATATCAGACCGGAACCTGTTAGAACCAGGAAAAGTGCAAAAATCAATGTTGCCTTCTTGCTGACTCTTCCCGAAGGGATAGGGCGGTTGCGCGTTCGCTTCATTAGTCCGTCACGATCTGCATCCTGAAAATGATTCAATGCCGATGAGCCGCAGGCCAACAAAAAGATTCCAAACGCCGGCAATATCAATCCAGTATCAAAATGGCCGCGTGCCATCAGGTAACCGGCAAGCGTTGTCAGCGACACCGCAAAAGTTATCTTCACTTTTCCCAGCTCGGCAAAGAGTTTCAGTCTTTCTTTTACTTTCATTTTTCCGGTCTATTTAAGCGTTTTAATATAGTCGGTGATGTGCCCGATCTGCTCCTCAGACAATACGGTCTCATACGAAACCATCAATCCTTTCATATATCCTTTTACAACGTCGGCATTTGGCTGGCGGATTGAACGTGAAATATATGCTTCGTCAATAACTATTTCGCGTTCAGCATCATCGGTAACTACGGTTTCGGTTTTACCAAAAATTCCCTTGAAAGACGGACCGATGATTTTGCTGCCATCCTGCGAGTGACAGGTGAGGCACGCATTTTGTTTCAGCAAGCTAAGTCCCGGATGTTCATCAGCCACCGACGCACTGCTTGTCAGCCATTTTTCATAATCATGCTGATCCAGAACCGTTACACTCGACAGCATATAACTGTGAAGCTGACCGCAATATTCGGCACATAAAACATCAAACCTTCCTTTTTGAGTTGTTTCAAACCAAAGAAAATTATTCTTTCCGGGAACCATATCTTCTTTCATCCTGAATGAAGGAATAAAGAAACTGTGTAAAACATCGCGTGATACCAGGTTCACTTTCACCGGCTTACCCAAAGGAACAACCAGTGAATCGGTGATACGACCATCAGGATATTCAAAAGTAAACTTCCACATCTGTCCATAGGCCGTTACCTCGAGGGCTCCTGCCGGAACATTGCGCAATGGTTTATAGCCCATCCAGCCATAATAAAACATAACCATGACCAGCAAAGTCGGAATGGCTGTCCATAAAACTTCCATCTTATGACTTCCCTCGATATTGGTTGCAACAGGATTGCGCTTTTTATTGTACCTGAATACAAAAAATAGCATTACTACCGTGATGCCAACCAGAAAAAATACCGAGATGCCGGCGATTACATACAGGGAAAAATCTACTCCCTGAGCAAAAGTTGATGCTTGTTCTCTCATCGCTTATCGGTTAAAGTATTCAGTAGCAGTTAGAATCGTAAACGCGGCAAACAGAATCGCGACGAGCAAAACAAGCCATGTATATAGCTTTTTGTCATATTTCAGATGCATGAAGTAGTAAGCCACAACAACCACCTTCACGGTTGCGATTAGCAGGGCTGTTGCCACCGAAAGTGCTTTGAGGTTGGCTCCGAAAACCGAAATCACAATGGTGACGAGGGTAAGCAACAGCAACGTTAACAAGGTTCTCCAGTGGTCACGGTATGAGGAGATATGCACTTCATCGTGCTGATTGTGATGATTGGTATTTTCCATGTTAATCAATGAATAAGGTAAAACAATGGGAAAAGATATATCCAGATAAGGTCAACCAAATGCCAGTACAATCCGGCATTTTCGGCCAATGCATATTTATCTTTATTTACAAGGCCTTTGCGCGTTCTGGCAATAACCACGGCAATGATCACGGCACCAATAATAATATGCAAAGCATGCAGACCAGTCATGATAAAGTAAAGAAAAAAGAAAAGCGACTCTCCTTTTGGCAACCCGTTGTAGTAATCCATTCCCGGAAACAAGCCGTGGTGTATCTTTGCCGACCATTCAAAATACTTCACCACAAGAAACACGAATGAGAGCGCAAGAGTTGTAACTAAAAGACGCACAGCTTTTTGCTGCTCGCCTTTTTGAACAGCAGTGATTGCCATAGCAATAGTCATGCTGCTCACCAGGAGAACCACCGTATTAAATGAACCCAATCCTACATTCAATTCGAAAGATGAAAGAAGGAATGATTCATGATTCAGCATTCTGTAAACCATATAAACGATAAAAAGACCACCGAAAAGGAGGAGTTCGGTAAAAAGGAACAGCCACATTCCTAATTTCGAGGCTTCATCGTCACGGCTGTGGCCCGAGTTTGGCAACACAAATCCACTTGTATGTTCCATATTATTCTTCTATTACAGGTTTGTGATCAAAGTCATAAGGTCCGTTTTGAGGTAAAACAGGCATTCTGTCGAAATTCTGAACCGGTGGAGGCGATAAGGTTTGCCATTCAAGTGTTATTCCGTTCCATGGGTTACGACCAACTTTTGGTTTTTTACCAAAGAAACCGGCAACAAGATTTGACAACATGATAATCAGGCCTGTAGCCAAAACCCATGATCCATAGGTACTTATCATATTCGGCAGGTGAAACTCAGGCAGATAATCATAATAGCGCCTCGGCATACCCATCAACCCGGCAATAAGCATCGGAAAATAAAGCATATTGAATCCAATGAAGAAAATGGTGAAGGCCACATTCGCCACCTTAATGTTGTACATACGTCCCCAAATCTTCGGATACCAATAATGCAGGGCACCAAAAAATGCAAAGCCTGTACCTCCAAACATCACATAATGAAAATGTCCGACAACGAAGTAGGTATCATGAAGATGGATATCAGTGGCAAGTGCACCGAGCACCAAACCGGTAAATCCGCCAATCATAAACTGAAAAATGAAGGCAAGCGTATAAAGCAATGGTGGCTGCACATTTATGGAACCTTTATAAAGAGTTGCCACCCAGTTAAACACCTTTATCGCGGTGGGGATGGCAACAAGAAAGGTGAGTATGGAAAAAATGAACCTGGCTGTACCACTCATCCCCGAGGTAAACATATGGTGACCCCAGATGAAATATCCGACAAAGGCGATAGCCAAACTTGAAAAAGCGATGGCTTTGTAACCAAATATAGTGCGCTGACTAAATGTAGGCAGCATTTCCGAAATCACCCCAAATGCCGGCAGAGCCATGATATACACTGCAGGATGAGAATAAATCCAAAAGAGGTGCTGGTAAAGAATTGGATCGCCACCAATCGAAGGGTCAAAAAGCCCGACACCGAGCAAACGTTCGGCTGCAATCATCAGCAGCGTAATTCCAACAATCGGAGTTGCAAGTAGTTGAATCCATGATGTAGCATACAGCGACCATGCAAACAATGGCATTTTTAAAAACGTCATGCCTGGCGCTCTGAGGCGGTGAATGGTGACAATAAAGTTTAATCCTGTTAAAATGGAGGAGAAACCGAGTACAAAGGCAGCTAAAACTGACATTGTAACATTCGTCCCTGTTTTAACGCTATAGGGCGCATAAAAAGTCCATCCTGTATCGGCAGGACCATCACCAAAAACGAGTGTTGAGAGCGCCATCAGAGCTCCAACAACATACACCCACCACGACAGCAGGTTGAGCCTGGGAAATGAAACATCATCGGTGCCCAGCATAATAGGCAGGAAAAAGTTGCCAAAAACCGCAGGAATACTTGGAATGATAAAAAGAAAAATCATAATCACCCCGTGCAGGGTAAATATCTGATTGTAGGTTTTGGCTTCAACAAGGTCTTTTCCGGGATTCAGGAGCTCATAGCGCATCAATAAGCCAAGTGTCACGCCAACAAGGAAAAACGTGATCAGACTGTAAAGATACAGCAAGGCAATACGTTTGTGGTCAACACTGAATATCCAGGAAAAAATTCCTTTTTTCGCCTCAAAAAAATTAAGGTTTGTACTAACTGACGACATATTTCTATAAAATTTTGGGGGTTCTTTTTTGTTTGCTGCTTCGTATCAAAAACCATAAAAATCCGAGTGCAGCCAGCAAAATGACCACACCTGAAATCTTGGTGGTATTAAAGACGTATTTCTTGCCTTCAGGATCATAGCTGAAGCAAAAATCGAGCACCTTATTTATTGTGGGGCCTGATTTGCCGAGACCGGCTTCGACAACGGCCATTTTCAAATCGAAAGGTAAAAAATATGTCCCGTGAAGGTATCGGGTAATTTTTCCTTCAGGACTCAATACCAATAAAGTAGCAGGATGAATATACTCTTCACCTTCCTGTTTCACATGGTATCCGACATTGTCAAGAAAGCGGGCAATCATAAGGCTGTCGCCCGTAAAAAATCTCCAGCCATTCTCAGCATCTCCATGCTTAACCAGATTAACATAGGTTTTTTTCTTGTTTCGGGCCAGTGAGGTGTTCTCGCGATGGTCAAAGCTTATCGTGAATACCTGGTAATCCTTATTCAGTTCGAGGTCTGATTTGTTTATCACTTCCGACAATCCATTCATCAGTGGCGTACAAATTCCGGGGCATTCGTAATAAACCATGGCAATCACTGTTGGCATTTTAACTTCGGCCGCAATGTCAACCTTTTGAAACTGATCATCAGTTAAAACGATTCCATCCTGAAGGTATTGATCCAGTTTTTCATAAACCCCAAGCTCGTCCTGAGCCAAAATGTGATACGGAAACCAAAGAAATACCAGTAGAATAAACGTTTGCAATAATTTTAAAATATTCATTAACAATTATTTATAAAAATAAAATTTCTAAAAACCGCTTGTGCTAATTTAGACTAATTCCAAATAATAACAAGAAAAAAAATAAAAAGTTTTATGAATCAACACTTTAACGGGTGTTTGGAGATGTGGGTCAACTAATACCTGTAAAAAAGGTCCAGCTATCAATCAGCATACTTTTAATGAAAATCACCTGGCACCCTGAAAGAGCAATTTTGCCACAGGAATATTTGAACAATCAGATAACATTTTCGAAATGTGCGTTTTGTGTTCGTTATTGTTGTCCTCTTTTTCCCATACAAGGGAGGGACGTTCCAACATTGGGAAAATTACGCGGGATGATTGTACGAAAATCCCTATTGGGACGCAAAATAATTCTTTCTCACAAATTCTGGCACGAATATTGTTACATTAGACTCGAAGTAGTTTTTTTTATAGAATATTGGTTGGTTAAAAAAGAAGAACCCGCATGGCATGCCAGCGGGTTTTTTCTATTTATCGGATATAATTAGTGCTGATTATAATGTCTGGTGCTTGAGCTATATTTTTGAGAGCGAGGTATGTACGGAATGACTATCAGCGAATTAAGCGAACGAAGCGACGGGGCGAACTGAGAGATTGGAAATCATTGATTTCTCTGCGCCTCCTCGGCGGTCTTTGCGGTTAAAAAAAGAAAGCTAACGGAGCCTTTCCAAACAATGACTACTTCGAATTTCGATGCTTTTTGAGGTAAACAGATTCAAATGCGTGCCCAAATAATACAAAATACAGGTTTAATTTATTGATATTGATTCACTTAATGGTTTTTCGTGTCCCTAATTACTTCTTTTTATAAATGATAGGTAGTTGCAGCAAGCTCCGGCCGCAGGTACTGAGCCGTGTAACTTCTTTCGTTTTCCAGAATTTCTTCCGGTGTTCCAACGCATACTACCTCTCCTCCACCGGTTCCACCTTCAGGCCCGATATCAATAATATGATCTGCAACCTTGATCACTTCCATATTGTGCTCAATGATTAAAACGGTATTTCCTTTGTCAACAAGTTTATTCAACACCTCCAGCAAAACCCTTACATCTTCAAAATGTAGTCCTGTTGTGGGCTCATCGAGTATATAAAGTGTTTTTCCGGTGTCTTTCTTCGATAGTTCGCTGGCCAGCTTAACCCGTTGGGCTTCACCACCCGAAATGGTGGTTGAGGCCTGACCCAAACTGAGATAACCGAGCCCGACATCTTTCAGGGTTTTGATTTTATGCTGAATGGACGGAATATTTTCAAAAAAATCCATGGCCTGATCAATGGTCAAATCAAGCACATCATTGATTGACTTTCCCCGGTAGCGCACCTCGAGCGTTTCGCGGTTGTAGCGTTTACCGTTACAATCTTCGCAAACCACTGCCACGTCGGGAAGAAAATTCATTTCGATGATTTTTAGTCCGGCACCTTTGCAGGTTTCGCAACGTCCGCCGGCTACATTAAATGAGAACCTGCCGGGTTTGTAGGCACGAATGCGCGATTCGGGCAACTCGCCAAACAGCTTCCTGATTTCATCAAATATTTTTGTATATGTTGCCGGATTGCTGCGTGGAGTGCGGCCGATAGGTGATTGGTCAATTTCTATTACCTTATCAATATTGTTGAGGCCGGAGATCGAATCATACGGCAAAGGCTGTTTCAGTGATTGGTAAAAGTGCTTACTCAGGATTGGATACAAGGTTTCGTTGATCAGGCTTGATTTACCGGAACCAGAAACCCCTGTAATGCAAATCATCTTACCCAGCGGGATTTCGACTGTAATATTTTTCAGGTTATGACCACGTGCTCCTGACAACACAATTTTTTGTGTCTGGTTTCCCGTTCTTCGTTTTGATGGAACAGTAATTTCACGCTTTCCGCTCAGATAATCACAGGTAATGCTGTGGCATGCATTCATCTCTGATGGTTTGCCTTGAGCCACCACCAGCCCGCCATGGATTCCGGCACCAGGCCCGATATCCACCACATGATCAGCTGCAAGAATCGTATCTTTGTCATGCTCCACAACGATCACTGAATTGCCTATGTCGCGCAATTGTTTGAGCGAAGCTATGAGTCGGTGATTGTCGCGCTGATGAAGTCCGATGCTGGGTTCATCAAGAATGTAAAGTACTCCTGTCAGTTGCGAACCTATCTGCGTGGCAAGTCGTATTCGTTGCGATTCGCCTCCTGAAAGGGTGTTGGCCGGGCGATTGAGATTCAGGTAGTCAATCCCTACTTCGAGGAGGAAATTGATCCGTTTTTCTATTTCTCTTGTAATTTCTTTTGCAATCTGAAACTGTTTGGCCGGCATTTTTCCGGAAAGTGTGCTCACCCATTTTGCCAGGCTTTTGATATCCATGGCAGCAACTTCGGCAATATTCCGGTTGTCAATAACAAAAAAACGCGATTCTTTTTTCAACCTGCTACCTTCGCAAACCGGACAAGTGTTATGGTTCATGAATCCGGTTGCCCAGCGCTTCACTGCCGGCGAAGCGTTTTCATTGTTCTGATTTTCAATGAAATTGATAATGCCCTCAAAATTGAGTGTGTAGGAAGTTGTAACTCCCAGATATTCTTTTTTCACCTCAAAGGACTGGTTCGATCCATACAGCAGAACATCTATGGCTTCATCTGGAATTTCGCTGATTGGCGTATTCAGATTGAAACCAAATTTTATTCCGATTGCTTCCATTTGATTGAAAATCCAGTTGTTCTTAAATTCACCCAAGGGTGCCAGTCCACCTTTTTTGATGCTCATTGACCTGTCGGGAATGATCTTCGACATGTCAATTTCAGTAATCTCGCCCAATCCATTGCATTTTTGACAGGCACCATAAGGCGAATTAAACGAAAAAGTATTTGGTTCGGGCTCATCGTAAGAAATCCCTGTGCTTGGACACATCAGTAAACGACTGAAGTATCTTAATTTATCAGACTCAACATCAAGCAATTGCATCAAACCCTTTCCATGCTTCATGGCTGTTTGCACGGATTGAGTGAGGCGTTTGCTGTCGTTGTCAGTCAGTTCGAGACGATCAACAACAATTTCGATATCGTGAACCTTGTAGCGGTCGAGTTGCATCCCAAAACTAATTTCTCGGATTTCGCCATCAACCCGCACTTTTACAAAGCCATTTTGCCTGATTTGCTCAAACAGCTCGCGGTAATGGCCTTTTCGTGCCCTGACCACAGGCGCCAGTAAAATGATTCTTTTGCCGGAAAACTGCTGCACAATCAGCTGAACAATCTGTTCTTCAGAATACCGAACCATCTT
The DNA here is from genome assembly GCA_002421995.1 of Bacteroidales bacterium UBA6207. GTDB lineage: Bacteria > Bacteroidota > Bacteroidia > Bacteroidales > F082 > JALNZU01. Next base: position 28,027 of record DISP01000097.1, read on the forward strand.
CTCCCCTGTCTCATAAGAGATTGCTTCGGATGCTCTTGCATATAGAAGTCGCAAAAAGTCGTATATCTCGGTGATCGTTCCAACTGTGGAACGTGGATTTCGGTTGACTGATTTTTGTTCAATAGAAATCACCGGGCTCAAGCCTGTGATCTTGTCCACATCAGGACGTTCCATATTGCCAATAAACTGTCGTGCATAAGCCGAAAACGACTCCATATAACGCCTCTGTCCTTCGGCATAAATGGTATCAAAAGCGAGTGAGCTCTTGCCGCTTCCGCTCAAACCGGTAATGACCACCAATTCGTTGCGCGGAATGCGCAAGTCAATGTCGCGAAGATTGTGCATCCTTGCGCCATAAACCTCTAAAAACTTGTCCTCCGAAAAACTTTCTGCACTCATCCTGTATCAATAAAGGTTTAATTATTTAATGGAGTCATTTAAAGAACTATAAATGAGATGTGTACGATTAAAAGGCTCACCTGGAATCTTAATCTGGTAAGATTTGCCGGCAGCAACAGGCAGTTTGTTTGAACGAAGCCAGGGATTAAACACTTTGAGGAGCTTGTAAGAAAGGCCATGTTTGCGAGCAAATCCTGCAAGGTCGGTGATTGTCTCGTTAACAGTGATCGTTGTATAGATGAGAGGCAGGTAGAGGTTGTCATCGTTTGGATAAAAACCATATACAGAAGGATTGGCATCTATCATTTTAAGTGCCAGAATCCGATAGAGGTATCTTTCTGTTTCTTCGGCCATCAAAAGGTCGAAATATGATGCTGCCTGCTGTTCCTGCATGAAAGTTTCAATACGTTTAGAGCCGGCATTGTATGCTGCAGCAACGAGCGACCAATTGCCAAATTTCTCATAGGCTTTGTTTAGATAGGTGCATGCAGCTTCTGTTGATTTCTCAACATGGTATCTTTCGTCAACATCAGCATTCAGTTCAAGTTTATACTCTTTTGCCGTACCCTCCATAAACTGCCAGAAGCCGCTTGCACCTGCCGGTGATTTGACATTGGTCAGATTGCTTTCGATCATGCAAAGGTATTTGAAGTCATCAGGAATGCGGTTTTGTTTAAGAATTGGTTCGATAACCGGAAACCATCTGCGTGCACGTTTGAGCGAAAGCAAGGTAGAGCTATGCCAATAAGTATTCACAAGCAACTCACGTTCAAGGCTTTCCTTAACATAAAACACATTTAGCGGAACAAATTCGCCGGCAAAGGAAATTTTATCAGGCAAAGGAGAAGCATGAATGCGGTAATCGTGCCGGCTCATAATAGCTCCGGTACTGCCATTGTCGTTTTCCTGGGCATTGACGCCTGACGGACCACTGCAGGAAGAAATCGCGAGAACAACCATCAAGAGGCCAACAACAAACAGGATTCGATTCATCAGAGATGGTTCATTCATTCAGATGTGATAAAACACTAAAACGGGCTGATAAAATCTTTAAAAAAGGGCGCATTCTCATCTTTTTCCGAAAGTGTCGGATAAATTACTTCCCAATCTATTGCAAGATCAGGATCATTCCATCTGATACTTCCTTCGGATGCCTTGTTGTAAACATTGGTGCATTTATAGAAAAATACGGTATTGTCCTCGAGAGTTACAAATCCATGGGCAAATCCCGGCGGAACCCAGTACATCCATTTATTGGACTCTGTGAGTTCGATGGAGGCCCATTTTCCATAGGTTGGCGAATTTTTCCGAATGTCAACAGCCACATCGAGCACTGCTCCTTTCATTACCCTTACCAGCTTGCCTTGTGCAAATGGCGGTGCTTGAAAATGAAGCCCGCGCAACACACCTTTCATTGACTTGGATTCGTTGTCCTGAACAAAATTCTGATCAATTCCTTTGCTCAAAAATTTTTCTTTGTTGTAGGATTCAAAGAAATAGCCGCGATTGTCTTCAAACACAGCAGGTTTTACAATGAGCAAATCCGGGATTTTGGTTTCAATAATTTCCATATATTCAAGGATTTAGGGTAATTAAACAGGAAAGCTGATCTACTTCCGGACATATTTACTACAGGTGAATAACTTCGCCATAGGCATCAGCGGCAGCTTCCATGATTGCTTCGCTCATGGTTGGATGCGGGTGGATGCTCTTGATGATTTCGAGGCCTGTGGTCTCGAGTTTACGGGCCACAACAGCTTCGGCAATCATTTCAGTAACATTGTCGCCAATCATGTGACAACCAAGCCATTCGCCATATTTGGCATCAAAGATAACTTTCACAAAACCATCTTTACTTCCGGCAGCACTTGCTTTTCCGGAGGCGCTGAAGGGAAACTTCCCAACTTTGATTTCATATCCGGCTTCTTTAGCCTGTTTTTCTGTCATACCCACCGAAGCTACTTCAGGATTTGTATAGGTACACGAAGGAATATTTGAATAGTCAACAGGCACGGGGTGATGTCCGCAGATGGCCTCAACGCAAGTGATTCCCTCGTGAGAGGCGGTATGCGCAAGCGCCGGACCATGAACTATATCGCCAATGGCATAAACTCCGTCAATATTTGTGCGGTAATAATCATCAACCAACACCTTCCCTCTTTCGGTTTTTACGCCAACATCTTCGAGCCCCAGCCCTTCAAGGTTTGTTGCCACACCAACCGCAGAAAGCACAATATCAGCAAGGATGAGTTCCTCGCCTTTTTTTGTTTTTACAGTTACTTTGCATTGTTCGCCGGTTGTGTCCACAGTTTCAACACTTGAGTTTGTCATGACCTTCATTCCGGCTTTTTTGAAGGAGCGTTCCAACTGTTTCGACACTTCTTCGTCCTCGAGTGGCAGAATATTTGGCAAAAACTCAACAAGTGTCACTTCGACACCCATGGAGTTATAGAAATAAGCAAATTCGCTTCCAATGGCGCCCGAGCCAACTACCACCATAGATTTTGGCATCCGGGGCAAAACCATTGCCTGTCTGTAGCTGATTATTTTTTCTCCGTCCAGTTTCAGGTTTGGCAACTCGCGTGCTCTGGCACCTGTGGCAAGAATAATATGATCAGCTTCATAGGCTTTCACATTGCCATCGGCAGATGTTACCTCAACCTTTTTGCCTGCCACCAGCTTGCCAAAACCATTGATGAGTTCAATCTTATTCTTTTTGAAAAGAAACTGTACGCCTTTGCTCATTCCTTCAGCCACGCCACGGCTTCTTTTTACAATAGCTTCAAAATCAGGTTTTGGCGCCTCAGGCATAATGATACCATAGTCTGCTGCATGTTTGGCATAGTTGAAAACCTGTGCGCTTTTCAACAAAGCTTTTGTGGGAATACAACCCCAGTTAAGACAGATGCCACCTATTTCTGCTTTTTCTACAACGGCAACTTTTTTTCCAAGTTGAGAAGCCCTGATTGCTGCAACATAACCACCAGGTCCGCTTCCTATAACGATTAAATCAAACTTCATAGCTGTTTTATGATTAAAATAATTTACAAAAGTACAAATTTACTCAAAAGCCCATCTCATCACAAGCATTGCACAAAGATGTTTGCACAGCTTTGAAACAAAAACACCATTAAAGTGTTCACAATTGACAGGATTTAAAACAAGAGAAATACTATTTTTGCACAAACTCCCGGCGATTTAACCCTCTGCTTGCATTTTACGGTCGGTGAGGAGCCGGCAAGTCGGGAGTTTTTTTTTGAAGCTATGAAATATTTAAACTTACCTTATTTATTTGTTTCCGTTCAATTGCTTTCTCTTGCACTTTTGTCAGTGAGCGGGCCATTGCTTGCAAGATCAGTGATTGGATTATTGACAGAATTAACAGGACTTTTTCTGGGATTCTTAGCCATTTACCATATGCATTTAGGCAATTTCAACATCATTCCGGTGCCAAAGGAGAAAGGAAAGCTAGTCACAACCGGGATTTACAGTCAATTGCGCCATCCGATGTATTTGGCACAACTGCTTGTTTTTCTGCCACTTGTCATTGAGTCATACAGTCACTTTCGCCTTTTGGTATGGTTTATACTTTTTTTCGATCTTGTAATAAAACTACATTACGAAGAAAAGCTGCTCATCAGGCATTTCGAAGGTTACAGGCACTACATGAAAACAACAAAGCGGCTCATCCCTTTTATCTATTAAGGTAAAAATTGTCATTTTGTCGCAATCAGAAAGCTAAACCAGCTCTGGCATATAAATTGATTCCGGGTTGAAACAAATTAAAACGAAAATGGCTATACAGACGATCAATTCTTTTAAGGAGCTTAAATCACATCTTCTTAAAGACAAGAAAAATTATGTGCTTTTGCACAAATCGGGCAGCGAAGCAAGCGACTGCAGCTTCGGCAATCTTAGCAAGGCATCCGCTGAACTTTCGGATGTAAATGTTTTGACGGTTGACGTGAAGGATGTGCGTGATGTACATACAGCATACAATATTACGAGCGTCCCCAGTTTGCTGACTTTTGAAGGCGACCGCTTTGTAAATGTTGTCAAAGGATGCAACGAACCACAATATTATATCTCACTGTTTGAGGAATCGTACTTTCATGCAGCAAACCCCGATCAGAAACAGAGACAAAAACATGTAACTGTTTATACTTCACCAAGTTGCTCATGGTGTACAACATTAAAGAACTATCTTAAACAACATAATATAAGATTTACGGACATTGATGTATCGAAAAACCAGCAGGCTGCCGAGCAAATGGTTCGGAAAAGTGGTCAGCAAGGTGTTCCGCAAACTGACATCGAAGGACAAATCATTGTGGGTTTTGACAAAAATCGAATCAATTCCTTGCTAGGCATCCAAAATTCAAACAATTAATATTATTCAAAATGAAAGAGTTACAACCATTAAACGAAAACGTGATCCTTGACCTCAGCAGTGAAAAAGGAGAACAACGTACTGCTTCAGGTATTATCATTCCTGACACTGCAAAAGAGAAACCACAGATTGCTTCAGTCGTTGCAATCGGAAACATCGAAAATCCGGCCATCGCAGTCGGTGACTCAGTATTGTTTAAAAAGTATTCAGGCACAGAACTTGAATATGAAGGAAAAAAACTGCTTGTGATCCCCTATAGCGATTTGCTGGCCAAAGTTGTTGAAACAGAAGAAATCTAAAAGACGATTTGCCATTGGTGAAAAAGTCCTGGAAGTATATATTCCAGGACTTTTTTTATGCTCATTTTCAATGCTTTAAGCATTTAATTGACATATTTGTTCAAGCATAGTTTATCACTATCTTTGCTGCCTCAAAAACAAAACTTTATGAGACAAAGAGTACTTTTAGCTGCAATTCTTTTTGTTGCAGTATTTTCGCAATCAGTGATCAACGCACAGGAGGTTGTCGAGAAAATTTATCCAAAAGAGGTCATCACCGGTGTATTTCTTGGTGAGACAGTTCCATTGCGCGACCTTCCGGTATTAACCAAGGAAGAAGTAGCATTTTACGAACAAAGGGCACTTGCCAAGGCAGCCCGAAAGGTAATTAAACCACGTGAATATCCTTTTGCGGAAACAGCATTGCCCAAAGGCCCTGACGAAGTATGGCAAAAGACAATGGGTGACAACAGGGCTTCAAACGGCCCCATTGTTAATTTTGAAGGACAAACAACTACTTCATTTCCACCAGATTGCAATGGAACTGCTGGCCCTAACCATTTTATGCAAACTGTCAATGTGACCTATGCAATTTATAACAAAACCGGAACATTACTTGCAGGTCCGACGGCCTTAAACACGCTGTTCACCGGCGTTCCCGGCGCAACGCAAAATGACGGAGACCCCATTGTGCTTTATGATGAACAGGCCGACAGATGGCTGGTAGCTGAGTTTACTATTGACCTCTCAAACGACTATATGCTTGTTGCTGTTTCGGCAACAAATGACCCGACAGGCACCTGGTATAAATATAGTTTTGATGTTACAAATGATCCCGACTATCCAAAATTTGGTGTTTGGAGTGATGGCTATTACATGGGCATCAACAGCACTTCGGGCAGTGATATTTACGTGTTTGAAAAAGCCAAAATGCTGCTTGGACAGACAGCCCAGATGGTTGGATTTGACAATGCCTGGAGACCCGGATCAGATTTTTTGTGTGTTCCGCCTTTGGACAATGACGGACCGGCACCACCAGTCGGAACTCCCGGAATGTTTATCGCATTTAACGATGACGGCGTGAACGGAGGCAGCGACCAACTTTGGTTGTATGAACTGGATGTTAACTGGTCAAACACTTCATCTTCAACATTTACCAGAACCCAACAAATCAATGTGACTTCTTTTGACAGTCAGTTCAACGCCAGCTGGAACGACATCACACAACCCAACTCTCAGAAACTTGATGGTGTACCTCAGGTGATTATGAATGCACCGCAATATCGCAATTTTGGTAGTTATGAAACCATACTTGCCTGTCATACGGTGGATGTTGACGCCACAAATCATGCAGGTATCCGCTGGTATGAGCTTAGACGGACAAGTCCTTCCACCACCTGGACGATACGTCAGCAAGGCACCTATGCACCTGATCAGCATTCACGGTGGATGGGGAGCATCATGCTGAATGGCAGCGGGAAAATTGCACTCGGATATTCGATTTCAAGCTCAACGGTTTATCCGGGGATAAGATACACCGGCCAGTCAGCTTCGGCCTATGCAAATGCAACCGGCACCTTCGACATCGAAGAGCAAGTCATTCATAATGGCACGGTGGCTCAAACCACTTACAACCGCTGGGGCGATTATGCATTGCTCTCTGTTGACCCAACAGATGATCAAACCTTCTGGTTTTCATCGCAGTATGTCAAAACAGGCGGTACAAATAAAGGAACAAAAATTGCATCTTTTAAGTTTGGCAACGATCCAACTGTTGTCACGCTCCCGGTTTCGGGCTTGACCGGAACTTCTGTTACACTTAATGGTAGTGTCAATCCAAATGGTCTTGCCACAACCTACCATTTTCAATGGGGCACGACCATATCATTCGGCAATACAACCACAGTAACTTCTGCAGGTTCGGGCAACACAGTTTCCAACGTTGCTGCCGACCTGACAGGATTAACACCGGGCCAGACCTACTATTACAGAATTTCTGCAACAAATGCCGACGGAACATCGAATGGCGAAACCTTGAGTTTTGTACCCGGCGGAGTGGTTTTAACTACAGCATCCATCTCAGGAATAAACACCAACCAGGCTACGGGCGGAGGAACAATCACCGAAGATGGTGGTTCGGCTGTTACAGCCCGTGGAGTTTGCTGGGCTATCAGTCAGAATCCAACAGTTGGAGCAAACAATTTTACAACTGATGGAACAGGTAGCGGAACTTTTTCAAGCAGCATCACCGGACTCAGCTCCTCAACAACTTATTATGTGAGAGCTTATGCCACCAACGCCAATGGCACTTTTTATGGCAATCAGGTGTCGTTTGTTACACTTTGCGGTGTATTTGGACTACCTGTGAGTGAGACTTTTGCCACAACAAACCTTCCTACATGCTGGGAAATCACCGATATTGTGGGTGCAGGACAAACCTGGAAAATCGGCACAATCACCGGCTATACACCTAACCCTTCACTTACAGGCAATTATGCCTATATAAATAGTGATGGTTATGGCAGCGGTAGTAGCCAAAACACCGATCTGCTGAGTCCTGTCCTCGACCTGACAAGCTATACAAATGTCAATCTTTCGTTCAGCCACTACTTCAGACAATATTCATCTGCCTCAACAGCAAGTCTTTATTACTCAGTCAACGGCGGGTCATCCTGGACCCTGATTCAGTCCTGGACTACCTCAACGGCGAACCCTGTTGCATTCAACCAAACCATCGCTGCTCTTGCAGGTCAGTCACAGGTGAGGTTCAGATGGAACTTCATCGGAACTTATGCCTATTACTGGGCTGTTGACAACATTTCGATCACCGGAACTGCTTCAGGAGCAACGCTTTCCGTGAGTCCATCAAACCGCGATGTAACAGCTTCTTCCGGCTCCACCACTTTTGATGTAACCAGCAATACTAACTGGACAGCCGTTAGTAATCAGTCTTGGTGCACCGTTACCCCTTCAGGTAGCTCAAACGGTACAATCACAGCCAATTATACCGAAAACACCACTGCTTCGACCAGGGTTGCCACCATCACCGTTTCTGCTACCGGCGCAAGTAATGTGAATGTGACCGTAACACAAGCAGGTGTCACCAGCAATCCTGCTGCAGTAATTGTGCTCAGGCCTCAACAAATAGATTTGTCGGCTTCGACTTCCAAAAGTGCCGTTCTTGTTAATCTAAGCAATTATTCCACAAATGATGTAAAATACCGTTTATACAACGGCGGAAATCAATACAACTGCTGGGATGGCACACAATTTGTCACAAGCAGCTCATACTCAGACAATCCATCAGTACCAGGCACTCCATCTACCGATGTAACATGGTGGATCATGTTTGAACGCGGAACAAATAATTCAGCTACAGCAAGCTATCGCGACAGACTGGGACCTGGCTACTCAACCAACAACCTTACAGTTGCCCTGCCGGCAGCAACAGCAATTTCCAGCTCATTCACAATTGATGATGCGTTACCACTGACAGCAAAATATCCGCTCGACCAACGCTATGTTGTTCTAGCATACGATGCCGAAACTGCAGGCAACCTTTTATCTGCCACCACCTCTGAAGTGACAAGTGGCACTTTTTCACTGGTACTCTCCGATGCTTCAGTAGTGCGCCGAATCGAGGTCAGGAACATCATGAATGTGCTGATGGAATCTTTGACAGGTACCTGGCAAGCAGGTGGAGACCCACAAATTTTCACCCTCACCGGTG